>NZ_JADYWS010000027.1:0-71427 GCF_015864715.1 Pseudoalteromonas sp. NZS71
TGCTCGCAAAGACACAAAAATATCCAGTTAGGTATAAACGAAAAAACACCACTCGTTCTTAAACGAGTGGTGTTAACTAATGTGGGCTATTTTAATTTAAGACTATTTTAAGGTTAAGGTATTATTTAGCTCAAGAGTGAGTGTAAAAATACCATACCAATAGCAAGTGGACACACAAACTTGGTATACCAAGGCCATATTTTCCAAAACAATGTGTTATGGACCTCAGGATTACCTTCTTTAATTGCTTTAAGTAATGATCCTCTGTACCAAATCCAGCCTACAAATATACAACACATCAGGCCAAGCAAAGGTTGAGCTACTTTTGTAGTTAAAGTAATCACTAAGCCAAATAAGCTGCTAAGGTTACACACAATTATAATGCTAACGATAGCAATTAAAGCTCCAATCAACCAGGTTGCCTGAACGCGTTTCATCCCAAAGCGCTCTACAGTGTATGATACTGGCGCCTCTAACATTGAAATAGATGACGTTAAAGCGGCAATACTCATTAACGCAAAAAATGAAAAGCCCACAAATAAGCCAACTTCGCCCATTCCATCAAATAAAGCAGGGAGTACCTGAAATACTAACGTATCTTCAGAGAGTAATTTACCTGTTGAGGCCGAGAATATTTCAACGCCTTGAGCTTGCGCTACATACATAGCCGGAATAATCAGTAAACCCGCTACAAAGGCTATAAATACATCAATAAGGGTTACATAGGCACCTAAAGAAACAAGATTTTCTTTTTTGCTAATGTACGAGCCGTAAATAATCATTACGCTAGTACCTAGCGATAAAGAGAAAAAAGCTTGTCCTAGTGCGCTAACTAATAGTTTTGCGTCTAAAATAGACGAAAAATCAGGAACTAAGTAAGCCTTTAAACCTTCCATTGCGCCATCTTGGGTCATTACATAAGCAATAAGTGCAAATAAAATCCCCAAAAGAGCGGGCATTAAACGTTTTGACCATTTTTCAATACCGTTCTCAACGCCTCTACTGATAATAGCGACAGTTAGTACGATAAAGACGAGAGTGAATATAATGTTTCGGGTAAGTGATTGCTCACTTAGCCATGTCGATGCTGTGTCGGCACCGACAAGAGTAGCTATGGGTTCAGCTGTAGCGCTGAGCATCCAACCGGCAACAATCGCGTAAAAACTTAATATAAAGCCAGCACATAAAATACCGCCAAAACCAACGATAAAGGCAAAGTGTTTTTGCCATGGCTTATTAGATATTTTTTGAAGTGATGAAACCGCGTTTGCTTGGCCATGACGACCAATCATAAGTTCAGCCATTAAAGCGGGGTAGGCTAAAAAGAACGCAAGCACTAAGTATGCGACTAAAAATGCAGCACCGCCATTACTTGCTGTTTGTGTAGGGAATCCCCAAATATTGCCCAAACCAACGGCAGAACCCGCGGCGGCCATAATAAAACCAAAGCGAGAGCTGAACTCGCCTCTAACTGCGCTCATATTATTGTACTTCTCTATTGTGTGACGGCGGTGACAATCTACTGGAAATGTTAAAAAATAAAAAGTGCTTATTTGCTGATCTAGCACAATTTAATAAGTAAAGTGTGTGTTATAACCATCGATTTTAATTGTTGTTATCGAGTCGTTTAAAATAACGAGTTGATTTTGTTTAATAATTGTTAATTACAGTCTGTAACTATTGCTTTACGAATTATGATGCTGTGCAATAGTGAGAGTAAAACACGCACCACCTAGCTGGGTACTTTTACTTACTTTAACACTGCCATGATGCCAGTCGGCTACTTTTTCAACAATAGCTAGACCAAGGCCGTAACTTTTATCAGCTCTGTTACGGTGATCTTCTTCCCTAAAAAATGGGCTAAATACATTACTAAAATTTTCTCGAGCGATACCCGGGCCGTCATCTTCTACCGTTATTATAAGCTGTTGCTCGTGTAACTTTGCGCTTAAGTAAATATGTTGGCTTGCAAAATCACATGCGTTAGTTAATAAATTAGTAATTGCGCGAGCAAGCCAGTGAAGATCTGCATTTATTATTTTATCGGTACTATTGAGTTGTACGTTGAGCATTTGCATTTCAAGCTTAGGTGCAAGTTGCACTAAAATATCTTCAAGGTAGGACTTAATGTTTGTTGATGAATAGGTCAGCTTATTAGCATTTTGCTCTAAAGTAGCAAATGCTAAATAGCTACTAAGCATCGATTCCATATGGTCTAAATCATTTTCCATACGGGTTAAATACTGTTTTACTTTTTGCTCATCATGGCTATCTAATGCCGCATCTAAACCAAATCGCAGGCACGCGATAGGGGTGCGTATATCATGAGATAAACTTGAGGCCATTAGTTTATTTTCAGCGACAAGCTTCTCTATTTGGCTGGCCATGCGGTTAAAGGTAAGCTCTACGTCTTTTATGTAAGTAAAATGCGATACTTTTATTCGGGCTTGAACATTACCAGAGGCAAACTTTTTAGCGGCTTCATTTAACACGGTTAATCGTTTAGCTAAGGGCGCAATAATAAACCCCATAAATACACATAGGCCTGCGTAAAAGAGTAAGGTTAATATAATGTCGTTATGTTGCTCGCTATCAAAAATTTTATCTAAACGCATTGATAAGTGAAAAGGATTTAAAACAGCGCTGCTATAAAGCATATAAAAGCCTTGCTGATCTTCTAAAATCAGCCCACCCGGCGTATGCATTTGTAATAATAAAGAAGGCGGTAAAGCAAGTGATTCATTAGGTTTGTAATCAATTAAAACATCAAATTCTAGCGCCAGTTGTTTTACATAATCGCTGCGCTCAGATGTGGGTATGTTAGCTAATTGCTTGCTAAAACCCATAATCATTTTACTTTGCTGACTAAATTCATCCTGTGGGGTATGCGCTTGTTGACTAAAAGCATCAATAAGCCAGCCCAATACCACAATAGATAAAAGTGCACTGCCTAAAAGCGATATATAAAACTTTTTCATTTATTTATTCATCACTTTATTACCACGCAGTAGAAACAAGTAAATATCCACGGCCCCAAATAGTTTTAATTTTTTCAGGGTTTTGTGGATCATCATTAAACTTTTTACGAAGTGCAGAAATAAGTACATCAACACTTCTATCAAGCCCATCGTATTCTCTGCCTTTGGTTGCTTTAAATACAGCGTCACGCGAGACCACTTGGCCTGCATTGCTCGCAAGGTAATGAAGCAGTAAATACTCAGCACTTGATATGTTTACGTCTTGCTTGTTGAGTTTTACATTTCTAGATTCGGTATCAATACTAAGCGTACCAACATTAATAACACTCTCGTTAACGTGTGGGGTATTTGGCTCATTGTTTTGGCGAAGGGCTGCTTTTATACGCGCTAGCAATGCACGAGGGCGCACAGGTTTCATTATGTAGTCGCTTGCACCTACTTCTAGACCAATGACCTCATCCATTTCTTCATCGCGTGCGGTGAGCATTATGATGGGCGAATTATAAAAACTACGAAGTTCTCTACACACGCTTATACCATCTTGCCCTGGAAGCATAATATCAAGGAGCACGATATTTGGATTTAACGTTTTGACTTGGCTAATTACTTCGTCACCTCTGTGACAAACATGCGTTGTGTAGCCTTGCTCTGTTAAATATTCAGCAACCCATTGAGCAAGTGATACATCGTCTTCAACGAGTAAAATAGTGCCATAGTTATCCATGAAAATATCCTTAATGCGATTGGTATTAAAATAGTCGCCAGCGGCGCTTTTTTTGCCTGTTTTGATATACCCATTGAAGCTTTACTTCGGCAATACTAATTATTTTAGAGGTATTGCTGTCAAATAGTTCAAATGAAATACTTTGCTGTGAATCAAATGCATAATTAAAGGTACCGCTCTGTTGCTTGAGCCAACATTGCATTATGTACTTTGAGGTGGCGTCACGTAGGCAGTAATTACCAATGATAGGTTGCTCCCACGTTAGCGTTACGTCAGCATAGCAATTTCGCCCTTCGCGCAATGCAACGCAGGTGTCTGGAACTGCTATAAGTGCTTCAGGAGGTTCCTGCGCTTTAACAGTAAAAGTACTGGGGAAGATCAGTAATACACAGATCCATCTAAAATACATAACGTAGGCCTACCTTGGCTTTGTGTTGATATCCTTGGGAAATAATTGGACTGTCGTCAATCTCTTTTGAAAACCATGTGGTAAGCCAGCCGGATAAAAACACCCAATCTTGGCTTATTGGGTACTCAGCATGGAACTCAAAAATAATACTAGTACTGGCATTGCTGCTATAAACCGGGCGAAGGCTGGTGGCTTCATCGCTATCAATACCAAAGTAATAATTGGTAAAGTCAGCAGAGTAGGCGCTTAAACCAACACCAGATCTAAACTCCCAGTTTCGCCATGGTAAAATGTGACTAAAAAAGCTGTTTATAACCCAGCCATTGTGCGCGCCAGATACATCATGAAGGTATTCAAAAGAGAATTGAGAATTTTCAAATCGACGAGAAAGTCGAAGGCCGACGTCAAAGTCGTAATTACGTTTTTTTATACCTTGGAGTTCTTTTATAACACCATGGTTATAGAATCCGAGGCCTTTTTCGTCAAATCCAGCTTGAGTATTTGTGCCTAATATATCTAGGCCCCAATCAAATTTATCTATAAGACTGTAGCCTATTACAAGGCCGCCACTGAGTTGATTGTGATCGAAATCAAGGTAAAATTTATCGTAGGAAACAGCGAGACTTAAGTCGAGCTCAACGCCTTTATCGTAAGACTCAATGCCGACAAGGTAAGAATCTTCAATATAAAAGCCCGCACCAGCACTCCAATCCCACGCAAAGCCTTGGGTTGGCTCTAACGTATTATCTGCATAATAGCGGTTACTTGCCATACTCGACGTGCTAAAAATGCAGCAAAAAAGCAGTGTTATGCTCAGTAAAGTATGGTTAAGCAAAGCGTTTCTCATCCCTTAGGGCCTAATTATTATTTGTTATTAAGCGTAGTATATTGTTAATTCGTTCCTTTAATCTGTAAAAAAATGTAGTAAGTGTTAGGTCTGTTGAACTTTTAAGGTTAAATTTGCAGCAGTCTGTTTGGTATTTAGGTAAGGCAGAGCCTATGCAGTGTGGCTATTCCCCATAAATGGGCGATAACGTAGCATTAATGCCAAACAGGCGCTGCCCAAAGGGTTCTTCCTAGGGGCTATTTACTCTTTGTTGCTCGGTTTTGACTTAGCCCACTAGGTTACAAATCTCGCGCCGCGATTAAATAGCCCCTAGTTTGAACAAATTTTAATCCGTAAAGATCAACAGACCCTAATTTACTGAACTTTAATTTTATCGATTAATATACTACTCAAGTAAAACTGCATCATAGGTGTTAATGCACTTACTTCTGTTCTGTTACATGGACCGCTAAGTTTGGTAAGGCTAGATAGTTTTGACAACGTTTTGTACTGAGGGATTTGAATATCTTTGCCAAGTCTTTCAATACGGGCCACGTCAGTGTTTTGCTGATGAATAAAAGCGACAACCTCAAGCTCATTTGTGATTTTTTGCTCTTCAGTGAAATTGTAAATTAGTGGTTCACGATGAAAACTTGCGCTGTCGATTGAAGATTTAGCAAACCAAACAACATCACCCGATGACTTGTGCGTGAGACGCATACTAACTTGTGCAAATATTGCAGCGCACTGCTGTGTTGGGTATTGCTGGGCAACATTTGAATATAAAGTAAATGGCTTCTCTGGTTGCTTTATTGCGTACTTAGTATCGTCTGTGAAAGTTAAATCGAGTTGCTGAATAGTCAGTGTGTAGTCACTGTTATTTTTAGTTGTTACTTTTAGTTGTTTATCGTTCAGTGCTTGGCTAATTTGCGATAGAAGTTTGTCGGTTACGCTTGCCTTATCGGTAATGATTTTTACTGTTTGGTTTCTAACTACTTTATGTGCAGGAAGTTGAACCGATTTAACTTTTGGAGATGAGTGCTCTGTAGTGTACTCAAGTTGATAGGTCTGACTTTTTAATGTTGGCTTTAATGGCATAGCCAGTGGTTCGGCCGGTTGCTTTGTAATAGCACAACCAGTTGATAATAAAATAAAAAGTGACACAACTAAAAAACGCATAAGTACTAAACACTCGCTTAAAACCAAATAATCGTCGTATTGTACGTTAGTACAAACAAAACTTCATGATATTATCTGCGCAGATGTAGTTAAAAAGATAAATTTTATAAAAAATGAAGTATCTCAACTCTTTATCGTATTGCCTATCTGCTTTGTGTTTGCTGTTTAGTTCTGTGGGTTTTGCAGCAAAAGCGGATCCTGATTGGGATGCATTTGTAAAAAAGTACGGCCGTTACGCACAAAAAAAATTAAAAAGTAAAGGTATACCCGGTGCAGCGCTTTCGATTGTAAATATAAACAACTCAGACTACATCCACACCATGGGCGTAACTAAATCACGAAATGGACAAAAAGTTAATAAGCATACTCGGTTTAGACTCGCGTCTGTTTCGAAGACATTTGCAGGCTCGTTATCAGCTAAATTGGCTGCTAACGGCCTACTGGAATTAGATAAGCCTGTTAGCGAATACATAACTGATTTTAAAGGGACTGTTTATCAAGATGATTTAAAGGTGTTTCATCTTTTGAGCCATTCAAGTGGATTAGTTCCTAATGCATACGACAATTTAATTGAATCTCGTATGGATTACCCAGGTATTGTTGAAAAGCTGCTTAGCGTCAAACCAATTTGCAAACCCGGCGAATGTTATGGCTATCAAAACGTTATGTTTAGTCTTATAGGCGATGTGATATTACAAAGCACCGATAAAAGTTACGGACAGTGGTTACGAGAAGCTATTTTTGAGCCATTAAAAATGAGTGATGCGAGCTTAGGTTTTGAACAAATGGTGCATGACAATAATTATGCTCTACCTCATGTGCGGGGTAAAAAGCGCTGGTATAGCGCTAAGCTTAAAAAAAATTATTATAAAGTGGGACCTGCAGCTGGTGTGAACGCTAGCGCAAGTGATATGGCTATTTGGTTAAGAGCGCAGCTGGGCCAATATCCTGATGTTTTGTCATTGGATACTCTAGCAAAACAAACACGCCCTTATACACATACAAAAAAAGAAATGCATCGCAGGGTGTGGAAAAAACACCTTAATGAAGCTTATTATGGGTTAGGTTGGCGCGTTTATAACTATGCTGATGAAACACTTTACTATCATAGTGGCTGGGTGCAAGGTTATAGAAGTGATGTGGTTGTATTTCCTCACTTAAATATTGGTTTTAGCTTAATAGTTAATGCTGAAACCGGCGTAATCAATGAGCTAACGACTGAATTTATCGACAGGCTATTAGAATACAAACGAGGTAAAAAAATATGAATAATAAAATAATATTAGCAATCACTTTTTTAGTCATGTCATTCAATTGTAGTTTAGTGTTTGCAGCACCTGATGAGATATATTTGTTTCGTCATAGCGAAAAGTTAACGGGTAAAAACCCAGCGCTCTCAGAGGTGGGAAACGCACGTGCAAATAATTTAGTTACTTTTTTCAAAGAGTATCAAAATATACATATTTTCAGCAGCAACTATAAACGCACGTTACAAACAGCGGCCCCTTTGCAGGCATATTTTAATACCGACGTAAATGTGTATAACGCAGGTGAGCTAAGTGATTTAAAAAATGAGTTACTAAAACTAAAAGGTGTAGTTGTTGTTATTGGGCACAGTAATACAACACCGCAACTAGCCGAGCTACTTTCGAATGAAAAAGTGCCAGCAATGAGTGAAACACAATTTACTCAGTACTTTATATTGAATAAGAAGCCCAGTAGTAATGGTAGTGAATATGATTTAACCCATCATAAAATGAGTTTTTGATTTAAAACGTTAAATAATAAAAAACCAGCATTAAGCTGGTTTTTCAATTTAAACGCACTAAATCCTTTAACAGGAATAATTAGTTACGAGGTAAATGTATTTTTTTCTCAACGCTTTGACGATAAAGCACAATAGTGTGACCTATCGTTTGTAGCTTAGTCGCACCAGTTTCACGTACGATTGCTTCAAAAATTAATGCTTTTGTTTCACGATCGTCAGTTGGAACTTTAACTTTGATTAATTCGTGAATTTCTAATGCACTTTGAATTTCTACTACTACGCCCTCGGTTAAACCGTTAGAACCTAGTAAAACTACAGGCTTAAGGCTATGTGCCTGACCTTTTAAAAACTGCTTTTGTTTGTTTGATAATGTCATGTTTATACAAATTTTGCTGAATATGGCTTGAATTAAGGGTATTCTAACGCCATCTAGAGAATATTACTAATTAGTTGCGTGTTAATTTATGACAAATAAAAAACAGTCAGCCAGTTCACAGCGATGGCTGAAAGAACATTTTGATGATAAATATGTTCAAGAAGCGCAAAAAAAAGGCTGGCGTTCCCGAGCGGTTTTTAAATTAGATGAAGTACAAAATAGAGATAAAATACTTCGTCCAGGTATGACAGTTGTTGATTTAGGGGCGGCTCCAGGAAGTTGGTCTCAATATTTGGCTGAAAAAGTAGGTGACAAAGGCCAAGTGATCGCGTGTGATATATTGCCGATGGATTCACTTGCGGGTGTTGACTTCTTACAAGGTGACTTTCGTGAGGAGGCTGTATTAAATGCGTTGTTAAAACGTATTGATGGTAAAAATGTTGATGTGGTACTCTCTGACATGGCACCAAATATGAGTGGCAATAACTCAGTAGATCAAGCGGGTAGTATGTATTTGGTAGAACTTGCGCTGGATATGTGTAGTCAAGTACTAAAGAAAAATGGCGCATTTATTGTTAAAGTTTTCCAAGGAGAAGGCTTTGATCAATACTTGCAAGATGTACGTAATAGTTTTAAAGCAGTGAAAATACGCAAACCTGATGCCTCACGTGCCCGTTCTCGGGAAGTATATATAGTAGCGACTGGATACAAACTGTAGTACAGTTGCTTGGCGTTTAGTTGAATTTAAATTAATTGGATACAAGAGGTTAACCCCTTGAGCGATATGGCGAAAAATTTAATACTATGGCTGGTGATTGCAGTTGTGCTGATGTCAGTCTTTCAGAGCTTTAATGGCGGCGAGCAAGTTGATCGTCAAACAAGTTACACTCAATTTGTAAAAGATGTTCGCAGTGGCTCTTTACAAGAAGTTATTATCGACCGCGGTACAGGAAATATTACTGGTACTAAGAGCAGTGGTGAGCGTTTTCAAACAACGATGCCAATGTACGATGAAGACTTAATAAATGATTTACTTAAAAATGATGTAAATGTGAAGGGTGTACAACCTGAAGAACAATCATTCTTAGCAAGTATATTTATTTCTTGGTTCCCGATGATACTGCTTATAGGTGTATGGATATTCTTCATGCGTCAAATGCAAGGCGGCGGCGGTAAAGGCGCTATGTCATTTGGTAAGAGTAAAGCTCGCTTAATGAGTGAAGATCAAATTAAAACAACGTTTGCTGATGTTGCAGGTTGTGATGAAGCGAAAGAAGATGTTACTGAGCTGGTAGACTTTTTGCGAGATCCTTCTAAGTTTCAAAAACTTGGCGGTAGTATTCCTAAAGGTGTACTAATGGTTGGTCCTCCAGGTACCGGTAAAACGTTACTTGCGAAGGCTGTTGCTGGTGAAGCTAAAGTGCCATTTTTTACAATTTCTGGTTCAGATTTTGTTGAAATGTTTGTGGGTGTTGGTGCGTCACGTGTACGAGACATGTTTGAGCAAGCTAAAAAAGCGGCGCCTTGTATTATCTTTATAGATGAGATTGACGCTGTTGGTCGTAAACGTGGTGCTGGTATGGGCGGCGGTAACGACGAACGTGAGCAAACACTTAACCAAATGCTAGTAGAAATGGATGGTTTTGGTGGTAACGAAGGTATTATCGTTATCGCAGCAACTAACCGACCAGATGTATTAGACCCTGCATTACTTCGTCCAGGTCGTTTTGACCGTCAAGTTGAAGTAGGTTTACCTGATATTCGTGGTCGTGAGCAAATACTTAAAGTACACATGCGTAAAGTGCCATTAGGCGATAACGTAGAAGCTGCTCTTATAGCACGTGGTACTCCAGGTTTCTCTGGCGCGGATTTAGCAAACTTAGTAAACGAAGCTGCACTTTATGCAGCGCGTGGTAATAAACGTGTTGTAAGTATGGCTGAATTTGACGCTGCTAAAGATAAAATCATGATGGGCGCAGAGCGCAAGACCATGGTGATGAGCGAGCAAGAAAAAGCAATGACAGCGTACCATGAAGCTGGCCATGCAATTGTTGGTCGTATGGTGCCAGAACATGATCCGGTTTATAAAGTATCTATTATTCCACGTGGCCGTGCGCTGGGTGTAACAATGTACTTGCCTGAACAAGATCGTGTTAGCCATTCAAAAGAGCTTTTAGAATCAATGATTTCTAGCCTTTATGGTGGCCGTATTGCTGAAGCGCTTATTTACGGCGCAGATAAAGTAACAACGGGTGCAAGTAATGACATTGAACGAGCTACAGATATAGCGCGTAAAATGGTTACACATTGGGGTTTAAGTGAAAAACTAGGTCCGTTACTTTACGCTGAAGATCAGAACGAAATGTATATGGGTGGTGGCGGTAGTCGTTCATCTAGCATGTCGGACGACACGGCAAAAGTAATTGATGCAGAGGTTCGATTACTTTCAGATCGTAACTATCAAAGAGCAGAAGAAATATTAAAAGAAAATATTGATATTCTTCACTCAATGAAAGATGCGTTAATGAAATACGAAACTATTGATGCAAAGCAAATTGATGATTTAATGGCACGCCAACCAGTACGTGAACCGCGTGATGCACATGACCGTCATGAAGCTAAACCGGTAAAAGCGGAAGAACCTCAAGAACCAGTTGCTGATGAAAGTCAAAAGACTGATGATTCATCAAAAAAAGATGAAACAAACCTTGATGACAAAGCTGAATAATCGTTAAAATAGTAATGAAAGCCCCGAACTTCGGGGCTTTTTTGTATCAGCTATTTAGAAAAAGAATAAAGGTTGGCAATGACTAACATATTAAAGCTTCCGAGAGGGCGTACGCTTAATCTTGAAAAGCCCGTTATTATGGGAATATTAAATGTAACGCCGGATTCATTTTCTGATGGTGGGCAGTTTTTAGATCCCAAAATAGCGCTAAAACGCGCAATGCAATTATTAGATGACGGTGCGACAATTTTAGATATAGGGGGAGAATCTACTCGCCCAGGCGCGCCAGATGTTAGCTTAGAAGATGAACTTGCTCGAGTAATCCCCGCTATTAAAGCGATACGTCAGCACAGTGATTGCGTTATTTCAATTGATACCAGTAAAGCACAGGTAATGGAACAAGCAATACTTGCAGGGGCAGATATAGTCAATGATGTTAGAGCTTTACAAGAAATAGACGCCTTAGAAACGGTTGCGCAGTATGAAGATGTAGCAATTTGTTTAATGCATATGCAAGGGCAGCCCCGGAGCATGCAATCGTCACCTCATTACGATAATTTGTTTGCTGATATAAGTATGTTTTTTAGTGAACGTATTAAAGCATGTGAAACAGCTGGGATTAAGTTTGAACGACTTATTCTAGACCCAGGTTTTGGATTTGGAAAAACGCTTAGTCATAACTATCAAATATTGGCTAAGTTTGACGATTTTAATAAATTAGGTTTGCCATTATTGGCCGGATTATCTCGTAAATCGATGATAGGTAATTTATTAAACAGAAATACAAATGAACGGTTAGCGGGCAGCTTAGCGGGTGCGTTAATCGCAACGCAAAATGGCGCAAAAATTATTCGTGTACATGACGTAAAAGAAACCGCAGATGTACTTGGTGTATATCAAGCCTGCGAACAAGGAATTTCACAATGAAAGAAAGAAAATATTTTGGCACCGATGGCGTGCGTGGACTTGTAGGCGCTGCTCCAATAAACCCTGAATTTGCAATGAAGCTAGGCTGGGCCGCTGGGCGTGTATTATCGCAAAGTGGTACTAAAAAAGTAATTATTGGTAAAGATACGCGTATTTCGGGCTACATGCTTGAAACCGCACTTGAGGCTGGTTTAATTGCTGCTGGTATTGATGTTGTATTATTGGGTCCTATGCCGACACCGGCCGTTGCTTATTTAGCGCAAACATTTCGTGCTGAGGCAGGTATTGTAATTAGTGCCTCACATAATCCGTATTACGATAACGGTATTAAGTTTTTCAATGGTCAAGGCTTAAAGCTTGATGATGCAGTAGAACTTGAAATTGAAGCGATGCTTGATGAGCAAATGACATGTGTTGCTTCAGATAAATTAGGCAAAGCATCGCGTTTAGTCAGTGCGGATGGCCGCTATATAGAGTTTTGTAAGAGCCAGTTCCCGCAAGGCCTGTCTTTAGAAGGTCTTAAAATTGTTGTCGATTGCGCAAATGGCGCAACTTATCATATTGCACCTTCTGTTATGCGTGAACTTGGCGCAGAAGTAATAACACATGCGTGTGAGCCTAACGGCGTTAATATCAACCATGAATGTGGCGCTACTCACGTAGATACCCTTAAACGTAAAGTGCTTGAATTTAAAGCCGACGTAGGTATTGCATACGATGGTGATGGTGATCGCGTGATGATGGTTGATCATAATGGCCGTGTTTTTGATGGTGATGATCTGGTTTATATTATTGCTTGCCAAGCAGCCCAAGATGATAATTTGGGTGGTGGTGTAGTTGGTACTGTTATGTCTAACATGGGTCTTGAAAACGCTTTAAAAGCAAAAGGTATCGAGTTTGCTCGCAGTAAAGTGGGTGATCGCTATGTTATGGAATTACTACAGCAAAAAGGCTGGAAAATTGGCGGTGAAAGCTCAGGCCATGTACTGAATCTAGACTTAATTAGCACGGGTGATGGTATTATTTCAAGCTTACAAGTACTTGCTGCTATGGTTGCACAAAATCGTACATTGCAAGACTTAGGCGCTGGTTTTACCAAGTATCCAATGAAGATGATTAACGTGCGTTATACAGCTGGAACTGACCCGACAAAAGCACCAGAAGTGCTTTCAGCTGTAGCAGAAGTAGAGCTTGCTTTAGGCGATAAAGGCCGTGTTTTACTGCGTAAGTCAGGCACTGAACCTGTGGTTCGTGTTATGGTTGAAGCCGAGCAAGAAAAGATTGTAATAGACAGCGCTCAAAAAATTGCAGCTGTTGTAGAATCTATGAGCAAACAAACTGATTAATAACAATAATCTCTTGTAACTTTGGGCGAGAAAAGTTAATATCTCGCCCGCTTTCTAATGTGGAGTGGATAATGGCAATACGCAAGGCGATGGTCGCAGGCAACTGGAAAATGAATGGCTCTTTAGAGTTAGTTAAACAAATGTCTGACGCTATTAACGATGTAAAATCACAAGAGATGGACATTGTTTTATTTCCTCCATTCCCACTTGTACCAGCAATGGTAGCTAGCGGTGTTTCTACAGGAGCTCAAACTGTTTCTGAAAATACACCTGGCGCATATACTGGTGAAGTTGATGCGCAGCTTATAAAAGATTTAGGTGCAACTTACGTACTCGTTGGTCATTCTGAACGCCGCAGTATTTATAACGAAAGTAATGCAACAGTCGCTGAAAAGTTTGCTAGAGCACAGCAAGTTGGGTTAACACCAATATTATGTGTAGGCGAGAGCGAAAGTGAGCAAGAAAACGGTCAAACCGAACAAGTAGTTGCTGCACAAATTGATGCAGTAATAGAGAAATTAGGTGTAGCAGCACTGAAAGATTCTGTGATAGCATACGAGCCCGTTTGGGCCATAGGCACAGGTAAGACTGCATCGCCAGAGCAGGCACAAACTGTTCATAAATTTATCCGTGACAAAATTGCATCACTTGATAGCAATTTAGCACAAGGGCTTACCATCTTATATGGTGGTAGCGTTAATGAAAAAAATAGCGAATTATTATTTGCACAAACAGATATAGATGGCGGCTTAATTGGCGGCGCAAGTCTAAAAGCAGAATCTTTTACTGCAATCTGTAACAGTGCAAAAGGGACTGTATAAGATGTACGAAATTTTATTAGTAGTTTATTTAGTTGTGGCTTTGGCTCTAGTTGGAATGGTTTTAATTCAACAAGGTAAAGGCGCAGATATGGGTTCTTCATTTGGCGCTGGTGCATCAGGCACAGTTTTTGGTTCGTCAGGTGCAGGTAACTTTATGACAAAAACAACCACAAGCTTAGCAACGGTATTTTTTGTATTAAGCATTGTGTTAGGAAACCTAACTGCTGGTCAAATTAAAAAGACTGACGAATGGGAAAACCTAGAAGCAGCTCCAGCAGTAGAAACAGTAGTTCCTGTTGAAGAAGATGTTCCAGTAACATCTACTAAAGAGCAAAGCTCTGACGTACCAAACTAATTTAGCGTAAAGCTATCGTTAAACGATTTATAGTCCTCAAATAAATCACATGTTTAACAATTAAGCGAAAGCTTAAAAAATGCGGATGTGGTGGAATTGGTAGACACGCCACCTTGAGGGGGTGGTGCTTTAGGGCATGGGGGTTCAAGTCCCCCCATCCGCACCAAATTTAGAAACCAGTAGCAGTGATGTTACTGGTTTTTTTGTATCTGTAATTTATTGTGATTGTTTTTTGGACAGTGTGTGGTTGTTGTTAAATAATCCTTCTATTTGTTAGAAAAAACTAGAAATATTACAAATTTAGCTCACACTTATAGATATCAAGCCGATAATAAATATAGACAATAAAATAAGGTAGCACAGTATGGCTTCAGGCTTCTCTTTTCAAAACCTAAGCATAACAAAAAAAATACATGCAATAACATGCATTGCGGTAGTGGCTTTTATAGTGATCGTATTGATAAACTATTTAGCTATGAATGATAATAAGGTTTCTCTCGATGAAATGAGTAACTCATCGTATAAAGTTGTAAAAATAACGTCGCAAAACGTAGGGCTTTTAGAAAAACTTGATGAACTTTATACCCAAGCGGTTACGTTTGGTGAGCAAGACCTTATCGTTAAAGCAGACGAGGTATATCAAACTTTAGAGTCTAATATTACCTTAATAACGCAGCTTAATAACTCCTACATTAATAACGATATTATTAATGAGTTGTCAGATTATGAAAAAATATCCTCAAGTATTGCTACAGGTATGGTTAACGGTACTGCTGATTTTAGTAAGATTCAGCAACAAGCGCAGCTTAAAACAAGTTTATATGGATCTGTTTTAGAAAGTTTTAAAGGCGCTCAACAAAAAGCGGATAATCGTTTTTTTGAACTGGTTGCCAACACTAAAGCGCGCTCTGATGAAGCATTAACTCTAATGTTAGCTGTATCCATTATTTCATTAATTTTATTATTGTTTATGGCTATTTGGATTGCTAAGAATATAGGTTCATCTGCGAGTGATGCAGCTAACAACCTTAGTTTATTAGCAAGCGGCAATGGTTCTTTAAGCACACAGCTATCTGTTAACTCAGAAGACGAAATTGGCCAAGTCTCTATTAATTTTAACGCATTTATTTCCTTACTAAGAGAAACAGTTCTTGAAGTTATTGCTGTATGTGAGCCTTTAATGGAAAACTCAACACGACTAGTTCAAGGTATGGAACAAGCTGAGCGTGCTACAACAAAGCAAACCACTGATGCTGAAATTGTTAAGCAATCTATGGAAGAAATGAAGCAGAGTGTTGGTGATATATCAGAATCTGCTGCTAACGCTTCTCACGCTGCTGAAACGGCCGAGAAAGAAGTTGAACAAAGTCGTACACAAGTACAGATGTCAGTTACCGCTTCTCGTACGCTCAGTGATGAAATTAATCGAGCTGCAGGGACTATTAATAAGCTTGCGGACGATACAAAAAATGTATCGCAGATTTTGAATGTAATTACGTCTATTGCAGATCAGACAAACTTACTTGCTCTTAATGCTGCTATTGAAGCTGCACGAGCAGGTGAACATGGAAGAGGCTTTGCTGTAGTGGCAGATGAGGTTCGTGAACTGGCTTCTCGCACTGCACATTCTACTAATGAAATACGTGAACTATTGGGATCATTAACGACTGCCGCAAATGAATCTGTAGCTGCTATGACTTCAGCACGTGATATGGCAACAGATAATGCTACAGCCGCAGAAAAAACAGGTATTTCAATAGAGAAAATCGCAGAGCAAATGTTAGAAATTAATGGTATGAATTCGCAAATAGCAGCAGCAACTGAAGAACAAACATCCGTTGCAGCTATGGTAGTAGATAATGTGTCAAATATGCATGTATCGTTCGAAGATACTATGGACTCACTACTTGCTGTACGCGACGTAGCCAAAAACCTACATTACCTATCTGATAACCTATTAGATGCAACCGCTAAGTTTAGAATCGAGTAAAGCTTAGTACTGAGCCAGTATAAAAATCTACCCTAGGGTTGATGCCAGTTAGTTAACCGCTGACTGGCTTTTTTGTTTGGATATCTGGTTTGACATACCTAGTATATGTCCACTCCCGCTTTATTAGTAATATGTGATGCTCTACTTTAGCTTACTATTGCTCTATTTATTTAGGGATACTCCCTGAGTTCTCAATAAACATAGTCTGAATTAAGTTAATAATATTAATTGCACACGTCGTAACACTCAGTTGACAGAAGTCTTCTGAATTGGGTGCGTAGCTATTGGCTAGAGAAAGTGTTGTAGTGGGTTGCAAAAAAAGGCCTCTGAATAAATTCAGAAGCCTTCATAAAGGAACCCGAAGGCCGGTTTATCGATTAGTTAAATATTTCTCAACCTATCTGTATTAACCTCTGGGTGGTTTTTTATATCAATTTCACTGCTAAAAGGTCGCAATAACTTTTACTTTATCGGTCACTTTAGCGCTATCAACATAGCCAATTGCATTTCCATTAGCTGCAACAAAATCAATAACAGCTTGGTCAGATGTTAGTTTTTCAGGCGGGGTACCTTTACCTGTAAATACAAGCTTTGACCAATATGCATTTAACTGACTGCTAGACTTACCCACTACTTTGTCGTTAAATTCATCAGCTACAGATGTACCGTCTTGATTTATAGGATTAACTTTATCGCCATTACTAAATGACTTACTTTTTCCCAGATAAATCTTTTTTATTGTGTCAGCATCTACAGAGCTAGCATTGCTTGGATTAATAATCACAGCAACTTCTGCAAATACATTAATTGAGCACAATGAAAGTGCACTTACTAAAATTAATTTTTTCATCATAAGCTCCAATTAAAAGACAAGATCTACACCAACAGCTACAACATCCGTCTCTGTATCAGTTATGTCATCTTCAAAACGACTAAAGTCGATCTTGAAAGCAGCGGAAGGATGAAAATCATAACGCGTACCAATTGTATACACATTACTTTGTGATTTAACTCCATCTAATGCGCTGTTTAGAGCACTATTTAGTGAAGGGATAGCTTGGATTTGATTGTAACGAGAGGACTCATGCTCATCGTCATTATCTTCATAAGTGAAGTGTACAATTACGTCATCCATTCTGTAACCAACAGAAGCATAATACTGAGTCTGTTTAGCTAAAAGGCTATTGTCAACTTCAAATTGAGTATACTCGGCATCAAATAACACATTGTTATAATCAATTGAAAAACCAATGCCAATAAACGTACCGTCGTCTTCATTAATATCAAGATCATCTGCTTGTGCTGTTAACCCGCTTTGACGCAATACGTTTTCAAGTTCATTTATTTGAGCACCAACTATATCGTCAGTATCATTCTGACCAAGTGCTATTGATGTGTCTGCGATTAAATAAGCAGCACGTGCACTAAACCAGTCATAAGATAGCGTCCAATTGATACCGGCGATATCAGTTAATTCAGCTTTATCATGGTAAGTGACGGCTTCAATTTCACCATCGAAGCTACCATAAATGACTTGTACTGTAGAATCCCAGTCACCAAGTTGCGAATTATAAAGTAAGCTTAACCCTTCGTAAGTAGAAAAAGGGATGCTGTATACTGACTCTGGTGGACGCACCCAACGGTATGCATAACCTACATCAATAAAGTCAGAATAACGGTAAAAAGGCACTCGCATTTTACCAGCGCTTAATTGAAACTCATCATTAAATTCATAAGTTAAGTAAGCCCACTCAAATTCTGCATCAAAATCATTATTACCACGAGCTACAATTTGTGCTGTCGCACTTAATTTTTCTTGTAAGTCAGTAGATAACTGCAGTGCAAACACACTTTCATTTTTAAACGAAATGTCATCATCATAGCCATAGCGGCCGCGATCATCTTCCAGACTTTTACCACCGACAATTGATGCAAAACCATTAATTCTTACCTCAGCACTAGCATAGCTAGATGCTAAAACTGCACATACAGCCACTGCTACAGATAGCTTTTTCATATGTTGTTCCTATTTGTTATTTACATGTTGATTTCTTTATTAGTATAAGTGCATAACGAGTATTTATCTAATAAACAGAATGGTTTAAAGTTTTTATTTAATTTTTAGTCAATATTATTTTGTTTTTTAAATTAATCAGGTGCGAATGTTTGTGTTTAAAAATGTTTAGTACTGGGGTTGGATATAAAGCATACGATTGGTGATTCTTGTTTATAACGTCTTAATGTAACTTACAAGCCGTAAGTATTGCATTTACTACCATATAGATTTGTTAACATTTAATTATAAGTGTTTTACATAAGTTATTTAGTTTAAATGTTTATATTTTATAGTGTTGCATAGTCGAAATTATTAATAAGTAAAGCTAGATATAAGCAAATAGAAACTTTCTAAACGGTGTTTTTATCATAAGATTACTCCTGTCTTAGCTAGGTTGTTCAAAGGAAATGGCGCTGATGAAGAAGCTAACTTGGTTTTTATTATGTTGCTTTGCAATGAATGCATTCAGTAATGATGAAGTAAGTTTAACTCTGGTAGGTCATATTTCACCAGTGTGCGGCTTTACTACTCAAAATAACAACCTTCAGTTTTCTTCAGATGGCCTTGCGAGTACAAAGCTAGTGATTAATTGTAATTCACCTATGCGAGTATCAATGCAATCTGAAAATGGTGGCCTGCGCCACCAGCAAAGTACTCAAATAAATGCTTATAATATTAATTGGTCAATAGAGGGCGTTTCAAGCGACGTTTCCGCAACAGCACTTGAGCTCAAATCTATGTACAATTTTGATGTTGATAAGATTTTATTTAACAGTGTAGCTAAATTACAGTTAAAACTAGATGAGCCTTTAATTTATGCCGGAAGCTACCAGGATGTGCTTCGCATAGAAATGACACCATCGGTTGTATCTGGTGGAGTTTGGTAAACACTAACTATAAAATATAAACAAATATGTCACATGGATAAGGAATATTAAAATGAAAAAGTTAATCGTGTTATCAGCAATTGCAACTCTAACATCTGGCGCAGCATTTGCTGAAAACCTTAATGTTGGTGGTGCAGTGTCATCGGTTTGTGCAGTGAGTAATATTAACACAACACAATTCTTCCAAACATTAACAAATGGTGCGACTAAAAACGTAGGCTTTGATTTGCAATGTAACGATGCCGATGGTGCTACTATGTCATTAACGACATCTGAAGGGCATTTACAGAATGCTGATCAAGAAAATCAAGGTGTTGGCTACACAGCAATGTTAACTGCAGACGCATTTAATTTTACACTTTCAGCTGAAAATGGTCAAAATGATCAGACAGAATCGCAAAGTCAGCCTGGTTCGTCAACGCTTGCTGCAGGAGGAGTCACAGGTAATATTTTATTAACTGTGACTCAAGAGCCTGTTTATGCCGGTACTTATGCAGATACGCTGATGTTGGCAATAACAGCTAACTAATTAGCATAATAAAAGGCAGTAATTACTGCCTTTTAATTTAGCAGGAGGGACTCTATATGCGTTATATCTTTTTAATGATACTTTTACTCAGCTCTTATTCTACACTGGCTTTTCAAGTTAAACCAATGGTCGCAGAGCTTGAATCATCAGGTAGCCAATCACAACAAACAATTCGTATATCTAACCCTTCAGATAGTTCTTTAACTATTGAGATATCAGCTTTTGATTTACTAATAGCTTCCAACGGTGATGAAACATTAAAAGCGAATGAAGAAGACTTTTTAATTATTCCCATGACTACAATTATTCCGTCCGGGAAAAGTCAGTCGGTAATTGTTCGATATATTGGCGAACCAATGTTAGAAAACTCAAAAGCATACCGAATAGCTATTGATCAGGTATCTGTTGATTTAGAGAAAGCGGGGCAATCAGGCGTTGGTATGTCAGTTAGCTTTAGAACTTTGTTTAATGTGGTGCCTAAAGGTGCTGAGGCAAAATTATTAATTAAAAATAAACGCCAAGTAGATACAGAAACATGGAATGTGCTTCTGGAAAATACAGGCAATAAATATATTCGCTTATCGCAGGCACAGTGGCTTATTAAAGGCGATGATCAAGAGCTATTATTAGAAGGGACCGAATTGAGTAAAGCATTGACTGGAAAAATTTTATTACCAAAATCTAGCCGTGAGGTCTCAATAAAAATTCCAACAAAGTTTAATGCAGCTAGTAGTGATCTAGAGGTCAATTTTTAATGCTGCGGATATGCAGTTACTTTCTTATATATGTAATTGTAATTGCACCGACCTTTGCTGTAGAAGTAACGCCTATGGTGGTTACTTTCTCCCCTGATAGTCGTTCAAGTAACGCTTCTAGCTTGGTTCACAATCAGTTACCAAGAGACATTGCTTTTGATATACAAATTTACGAAATTGACTTTTCTCAAGGCACGCCTAAATTAATTTCTTTAGATGACTCTCCATTGTGGGTTTTTCCTCCATCGCTATTTTTGCAACCAGGGCAAAGCCAGCAGTTGCAATTTAGATGGTTAGATAAAAAACTTCCTAGTACAGATAAAAGCTATCAAGTTAGTTTGATTGAGCAGCCCATTGCAAAGCAGTCTATAAATAAACAGTCACAACTTACGATGCTGTTAAATGTAAATTTAATTGTTCATTTGGATCAACCTCGATTAGTTCCTAAACTGACTATAAAAGAACCTCATGTTGAGGATGGCTTTATCGTCACTGAAGTATTAAATGAAGGAAAAGGGGCAGGACGATTAAGTGATTATGAAATAAAAATCACTAAAAATAAAACCCTGAGCGATCGAATTTTAAAAGATCAATTAAAAGCAAACGGATACGATGTTTTTTTTGCTCCTCATAGCACCAGTGTCATAAAAGTCCCTATGCCACAATCTTTACAGGAAGGAAGTTTAAATCATCTACGTTTAGTGCTGGCTCGCTAGTTATGCGAGTTTTATTATGCATATTTTTATTGAGCTTTACTCAATTATGTTATTCAAAAATTAACCCGTCTAAAAGAACCATCGAACTCAGCGTTGAAGCAGAACTGAATAAAAATGCTATTGGTAAATTAACTCTTGCAGTTGACCCAAATGATAATTTATCACTTAAATGGAGTGAAATTAAAGTTTCATTCGAACGACTTTTATTTTCAGAAGATTTTGATTCTTTAGAGTTTAAAGTTAATAATAATGTTATTGATACAAAAGCATTAGAGTCATTTGGATATAATATTTCATTCGATATGAGTGATTTTAGCTTAGAAATATCAGTACCTCTTAGACTGACTCGCCCTCAACAGCTAAGTTTAAAATCTGATTCAAGGAATTTAACAGCATCGGAACCCGCTAAACTAAGTGGATTTGTTAATGCTTATTCAAGTTATTTTTATCAGCAAGATAAAGGCGAGGACACAACAGATGAGCTCTTAGCTATTCGCTCTGAAATGGTAGTGAGCTGGGAAGGGTGGGTTTTAGAAAACGAAGTGGAGTATTTATCTGAAGTGACTCCTACTTCATCAAATATTAGGCGCTTAGGTACTCGTATAATACATGACCTACCGCTTAGTGGGTTACGTATATCAGTCGGTGATAATTATAGTTCAGGTAGTTATTTTCAATCAACAGCACGGGTACTCGGTTTGTCGCTTTCACATGATTTTTCGCTAGTTTCTGACAGACCTATCAGACCCAGTGCTTCTCGTAGCTTTACCTTAGAGAGTCCATCCTCTGTAGAGGTGTTAGTTGGCGAACGTATAGTACAAAAACTTAATTTAGCCGCAGGTATATATTCTCTTGATGATATTCCCCTTAATGAAGGAAGCAATAATATTACTCTGAGGATCACTGATATAGCAGGAGTTGTGCGTTTTGTTGATTTTTACGTAACGACAGGTTTAGATCTTTTTGCTCAAGGGCAACTTGAATATGAGTTTCATTTAGGCGTTCCTTCACGCTTAGGTAGTGAGCTAGATTATGATTACGACGAGCCACTAGCCAGCTTTTATCTTGATTATGGCATTACACCTAGCTGGACAGCGGGTGCGGCAGTACAGGGTGATGAGTATTCTCAGCAGGTTGGTTTTAAAAATATTTATGCAGCTAAAATTGGACAGATTGCGTTTGAAAATGCGATAAGTTTCAATGAAAAAACAGGCCATGCTTATCGCATTGTTTATAGTAACTATAGAAATCATAGTGATAATAACACTGACATAACGGTGGGTTATGAATACTCATCAAGATATTTTACAGGACTTGGTTATCGGCCTGATTCTCAATCTAGTTCTCGTTTAAGAGAGCATTATATTCAGGCTAATTATAGTTTTTTTTGGGGCGATAATACGCAAACATCTTTTTTTACAAGCTTATCAAGGTCATATGATGAAGCTCAATTTGATAAATCAATTGGGGTTAGTCTTTCTGGTGAGATCGATAATAGCCAATGGAGATATAGTTTAGGTGGGCAGTGGGAGGGTCTCGCTGAAGAAAGTCAATGGGATGTAAGGTTGTCTGTCACTTATAAGTTTTCTAATACTCGACGGGCTAAATTATCTCATCAATCTAGGCGTGACAAAACACGTTTAGAATTCTCTCAAGATAGTAATCAGCGCTATGTTGGAGCTTTGAACATAAGAGCTGGGCTTGAAAAAAATGATCAAAATGAAGCTATTTTTGATTTAAATACTCAATATAACGCGAATCGTTTTGTTATGAACTTTGATCATGGGAGTTTTTACGAGCAATTTAATGAGGACTCAGCTTACCATCAGAGCCGATTAAGCTTGGCGTCAAGTATAGCATTTGCAGATAAGAGTTGGGCTGTTGGGAAACCCATATACGATAGCTTCGCTTTAGTAAAACCTCACTCTAGCCTTAAAGGAAAAAAAGTTATATTGGGGCAATATGAAGATGAATATAGGGCCGATAATGAAGACTTCGAGACTATTTTATTGAACGATATAAGTTCATACGCCTCAACCAACGTTGCAGTCGATATTGATAACTTAGCGCCAGGGTATGATATAGGTTCTGGTATTATTACTCTTTATTCACCTTATCGAACGGGTCATGCAATTACAATAGGGACTGCCGCTAACATATCAGTCATTGCAACGCTGTACGACCAACAAAAAAAGCCACTATCGTTACAGGTTGGAACGGCTATTTGTTTAGATAATAGTAGTAAGAAAGAGCATACATTTTTTACGAATAAAAAAGGACGATTTGCATTAACAGGTTTAACCGCCTGTAATTATGAAATTACACTTAAGAATGCAGAAAAGTCACATTTTACGATTGAAGTATCTGAAGGTGAACAATTACAGCGCAAAGGAGCTATTTATGTACAATAAAAAAGTAAGTTTATTATTGGGTGGTTTAGCACTATTTATTTTTACGCCTTTAATTCATGCGCAATGTGCTGCTAGGTTCGATAAGGTTGAACATATTTATGATGATTTTGAAAGCTACCATGCCTTACAGCAAGTAGACTCTAAGAAAGAGCTACGTATAAGCGTTATTAATGATAAGAGTTGTCAATTACAGCTCCTGATTACAAGTGAGAACCAAGCTCAGTTAAAAGGGCAATTTCAAAGTGTTCCGTACCAAATGCAAAGTATACAGAGTCAGTTAGTTAGCACATCAACTTTAAAGTTGAGCTTTACTAATTCTTCGACGATATTGTCATTACTAATACCATCAGGAACGCCGATTAAAGCTGGTGTCTATACAGATAGACTCCAAATGAAATTATACGATCAGGGGAGCAAGTTGTTAGATGAACGAGAATATAGCATTCAAGAAAATATTGTGCCTAGAACAAGTCTTTCTGTACTTGGGTATAATACATTTTCAAATACTATTAATTTGGGAGAGCTAATACCGGGTAAGGAATACACTATGTTACCTAGTTTACAAGTTGTTACTAATTCAGATATTCAATTATCTGTAAGTTCAGATAATAATGGTAAATTAATACACAGTCTCTATAGAGATAAATATGCAATTAATTACAGTCTAGATCTGGCTGGAAGATGGCTTGAACTAAATAACGTATCACAACATAAATTCTCATATTCAGGACAAACCGTTTATTTGTTACCTTTGAAAATTCAACTAAATGATTTTGAAAGGCAAGCTGCCGGTGAATATTCTGACATAATAAGGTTTCAAATAAGTCCGCTTAATTATTAACCTTATTTAAGTTTTTTTGGCACCAAAGTAATGCTTGTTGTTTATTTTTCACAGCAATCTTTTGATACACTTTATGTAAATGGACGCGAACAGTAGCCTCACTGATAAATAGGGTGTCTGCAATTGCACTTGAATGTAAGCCAGAAAATAATAAGTTTAATACTTTCATTTCCTTGCAGGTTAAGTTGTTTGATTGCAGAGTAGTTTGTTGTTCACTCGCTAGCATTTGCCTCATCCAATCATCGGTTACTGCACGAGGGAACCATAACTTTCCTTGTTCAATGGCTTCT
Organism: Pseudoalteromonas sp. NZS71; assembly: GCF_015864715.1. Classification (NCBI taxonomy): domain Bacteria; kingdom Pseudomonadati; phylum Pseudomonadota; class Gammaproteobacteria; order Alteromonadales; family Pseudoalteromonadaceae; genus Pseudoalteromonas; species Pseudoalteromonas sp. NZS71. The sequence goes on from NZ_JADYWS010000027.1 coordinate 24,913, forward strand.
AATCCTTGTTGAAGTAGTACTTCGTCAGTGCCTTCGTAAAACAATCCTTTTAAATTTGGCCACTCTTTTAATGCTAGTACATCGCAGTCTTTTGGGACATCAAAAATTACCAGTCCTTGGTGACCATTTTTTAGCATGAATTGATTAATAAGTTCATAATTGGTAATGACGTTTAAAGCTTGATAATTAACAAGTAAAACGTTGAAGTCAGCTGCAACACAAAAAAGTGAAGTGTAATTTGGATTTGTGAAGCATTTGAGGCTTTTATCAGCTGTGTTTTCAATATTCATAATATTCTATCCATAGACTACATTTTAGTACTATATTCTTATTTTTAGTTAATTTCAATGATAGGAGAATGTGTTGTAGCTCTTTTTTTATACACTAAAGTACATGTGTAAAGTACGTTTTATGTGCTTTTTAAAATTGTATTTATGCGGTTTTTTTTTTTAAAACAGCTTTTTAGTGAGGTTGATATTAATGTTCTTTATTTATGATAATCCATCTAAAGCTAACAATGCTTAAGTCGCCTTTATTCTTTATACATTTATTTAAATAATTTATACATTTCTTCACAATTCTGTCATATAATGCCCATCCAGAGGAAAGATGCATTACGCATCTTTTTTTATGCCTGAAATTTATACTCTTAAGTATAAATGCATAACTAAATCACACGGTATCCTTTGGAGAATATTTTGAAATTACGTAACCTCTCACAATTAAGTCTAGCAATTTTTGCTGCACTCACTAGCTCTGTAAACGCCGAAGAAACTAAAACAACAGCTAAACAAGATGCTTTTGAAAAGATAGAAGTCACAGCTCGTAAACGTACAGAAAGCCTGTTTGAATCTCCAACCGCTATCACTTCAATTGGGGCTAACCTAATTGATAAAGCTAATATGAGTAACCTAGAAGATATTGGTAAATATGTTCCAAATTTAAATATTACCCGCTATGGCGTGGGCAATTCTGCGCATGCGTCTGTATTTATCCGCGGTATAGGTTTGCAAGATCACATAATAACTACCGATCCGGGTGTGGGTGTGTATCTTGATGGTGTGTACTTAGGTCGTCAAATGGGTTCTAACTTATCATTACCTAATGTTGAGCGTGTTGAAGTGCTTCGTGGCCCACAAGGTACTTTATATGGCCGTAATACATTAGGGGGCGCTGTAAATGTAATTACAAAGCAACCTGGTGATGAAGGTATTGTTACTACTGCAGCTAAGCTGGGAAGCCGAGGACGTATTGCCGGTGATGTTTATTTTAATAACTCACTAACAGATGATGTAAGTATGTCTGCAAGTGCATCGTACAAAACACGTGATGGTGTGGGCGAAGCTGTTAATTTAGCAAACCCAGAAAAAGAAATTGGTGAAGAAGAAGAATTTAGTGGTCGTGTTGCACTTAAATGGCAAGCAAATACCGACTTAGCATTCACTTTTTCTTTAGATGGTGTTGATAACGAATCTGGCCAATCGCCTTATACTATTGAATTGACAGACCCACTAGACTCAAATGATGTTTTTAATGGCGACTTCCCATTATTGACTCAAGATTTAATTCCATCAGACCCTGATGATTTAGGCACAACTGTTGCGGGTATTGAATCTACCTCTTACTCAGGTTGGGGCACATCGTTTTCAGCCGACTGGGCAATTAACGATACTTATACCACTAAGTTTATCTCAAGCTACCGTACATCTGAGTATGAAGGTGGCCTAGATGATGATGCATCACCTTTAAACTTGTCTGAGTTTCCAGAGGAGGGCGGTGCTGATCAGTACTCATTTGAAGTTCAGCTAAATGCAACATTCGATAATATGGACTTTGTATCTGGTCTTTACTTTTTTAATGAAGATGGCTTTACACGTTCAGGCCCGTTTGTATTTAGCCCATTTAATACACCTAATGGCTTGTTGAATGATGGTGTAACAGAATCATTTGGCGGTTACGGCGAATTTGAAATTAACCAAGAAACTAATTCGTATGCAGCATATATAAATGCCAGCTACGATTTAACTGACGATTTAACGGTTGGTGGTGGCCTTCGTTATTCAAAAGATAAGAAAGATGCAAATGCTATATTCCCATCATTTCCAACTCGTAAATATGTAAGTGCAGATTTTGATGCAGTTACATGGGATGTAAATGCATCTTATCAGCTTAGCAATAATATGAATGTTTATGGCCAGATTCAAAAAGGCTATCAAACAGGTGGTTTTCCACCGCGTCCATTTGGTGGACCAGATCAATTTGTATCGTTTGACGAAACAAAAGCGATTAACTACGAAATGGGCTTAAAAGGCCAAGTACACGAAAATGTATCTATGATGCTTGCGGTATTTGTGACTGATTACACCGATTTAGCATTACCGTTTTCAGATCCAACAGCGGGTGGTGGCTTTGTAACAATTGTAGAAAATGCGGGTCAATCTAAAGCGCAAGGTATTGAGCTTGAAACAACTGTTGCTATTACCGATGACTTTACTATTCGTAGTGCAGTTGGTTATTTAGATTCTGAAATAACAGAAGTGGCTGAGGGCGTACAAGGCATAGGTAAAGGCGATTCACCAGCACTGACGCCACGCTGGACTGTCATGGTTGCACCTTCTTACTTTATGGATTTAGAGAGTGGCGCAACACTTGCGTTTAATGCTAATTATTCGTATCGCAGTGAAATGCAAGGTCAATCAGTTTACAACCAAAGTGAGACCATTGATTCTCGTGAACTAGTTGGTTTTAATATTTCGTACACTAATCCATATGGCGATATGGAAGTTACACTGTATGGTGAAAACGTTCTAAACGAAGTTTACGATGTTGGTCGCCTACAACAATCAGGTTTTGTTGGTGTAATGCGTAGTAATGACCGCAGTGAATTTGGTTTGAAATTCAAAAAAGATTTTGAGCTATAAACTAAAATCAAGTAAATAAAATTCAATGTAATTGACGTTTATTTTTCATAACAAAGGCCGAATCATGCTGTGATTCGGCCTTTATATATTCAATAGTAAAATTATTATCCACATAATTTAAATCCCTAATTTAAATTGCTGATTTAAAACAATCAACATAACCACTTTTAAGTATTTGTATCAGCTAAAATGCGCCTTTTTAGTTTGTGTAAAGGCTTGGTTGTTCGTTACAATGGCGCCACTTAATTGCCAAACGGACTCAGTGATGAAAATTCTTGCCGATCAAAATATGCCTTTAGTTGAGCAGTACTTTGCAGACTTTGGTGAGGTTGAGCGTTTTGATGGTCGTAAATTAACGCCTGAACAATTAATAAATGTAGATGTACTCCTTACTCGTTCAGTGACTAATGTTAATCATGAACTATTGGCACAAGCTAACAAGCTGAGCTTTGTGGGCACTGCGACAATTGGCATTGACCATATTGATACGCAATTACTACATGAAAGAAATATTGCTTTTACTAGTGCTCCTGGTTGTAATGCCGTTGCTGTAGCTGAATATGTAATTAGTAGTTTATTTGCATTAAGCCAAGAAAATGCGCGCCCATTGTGTGGTCAAACAATTGGTATTGTAGGAATGGGTAACATTGGCACGTGTTTGTCGCAAAAATTAAAAGCATTAAATGTCGACGTACTGTTATGCGATCCAATTAAGCACGAACAGGGCTTATTACAAGAGCATGTAGCGCTTGATGAGTTATTAGCGCAATCAGATGTTGTTACTTTTCATATTCCACTTATTAAAAGTGGCGAGCACAAAACGCTGCACATGATGGGTAAAGAGCGATTACAAGCACTTAAGCCTGGAACCACGCTAATTAATGCAAGCCGAGGCGACGTAATTGATAACCAAGCATTGCTTGAGGTAATGGAAGCTGGGGCTGATTTAGATATAGTACTTGATGTATGGGAAAAAGAGCCCAATATTCTAACTGAACTACTAGAGCATGTGCGTTATGCCAGTGTGCATATCGCAGGGCATACACTTGAGGGGAAAGCACGAGGTACACAAATGTTGTATCAAAAATTGTGTGACCTAAAAGGTGTAGAGGTGAGTAAATCGTTGGATGATTTTTTACCAATACCTGCTATTACAAATGCAACTGTTACGCAAAGCCTAAGCGAGCAAGATATTGCCCGTTTGGTGCATTTAATTTATGACGTACGCCGCGATGACGGAATTTTACTTCGTCATTTAGAAGGTGAGGGCTTTGATAGTTTACGTAAAAACTATCCGGTAAGGCGAGAATTTAGCACCTTATTCCTACAAGGTGAGAGCCCACAACTAGCAGCACTTAGTCAACTTGGCTTTAGCATAGCTAAATAATTATTTAACTAACGATGTTGTTTTAATGTCGTTTATAGAGGAAGAAATATGTCGCAAAAATATAACGTTGCCGTACTTGGCGCTACTGGTTTAGTAGGCCGTCAAATCATTGAAACGCTAGCAGATCGTAAGTTTCCTGTAGATCAGCTTTTTTTACTTGCGAGCAGCCGCAGCGCAGGTGAAGACATAAAGTTTCGTGGTGAGACCATTGAAGTACTTGACGTTGAAGGCTTTGATTTTAGCCAAGCGCATATAGGTTTGTTTTCTGCTGGTGGTAGTGTATCTGAAAAATATGCTCCTATTGCTGCTGATGCCGGCTGTATTGTAATCGATAATACATCGCACTTTAGAAATGATTTTGAAATCCCACTAGTGGTGCCAGAAGTTAATGCTTCAAGCCTAGCTGATTTTAGGAATCGTAATATTATTGCTAACCCTAACTGTTCAACTATTCAGATGATGTTAGCACTTAAACCAATTTATGATGCTTACGGAATAGACCGTATTAACGTATCTACTTACCAAGCTGTATCGGGCGCAGGTAAAGAAGCGGTTGATGAACTTGCAAAGCAAACAGCTAACTTGATGAATGCACGGCCTATGGATAATAAAGTATTTCCAAAGCAAATTGCATTTAACGTTATTCCTCAAATTGATAGCTTTGAGGATAATGGCTATACACGCGAAGAAATGAAAATGGTAAATGAAACTCATAAAATTTTGGGTGATACCACTATTGCAGTAAATCCTACATGTGTACGTGTTCCCGTGTTTTTTGGTCACTCAGAATCAATTAATATTGAAACGCGCATGCCTTATGACTTTGAACACGTTAAGCAACTTTTAAAAGACGCGCCTGGTGTCGAGCTAATTGATGATGAAGGTGATTACCCTACAGCAGTGTCTGACGCTAGTGGTAACGATACTGTTTATATAGGCCGATTACGTGCTGATATTTCTCATCCTCATGGATTAAACATGTGGGTTGTAAGTGATAACACTCGCAAAGGTGCTGCAACTAACAGTATTCAAATTGCAGAAGAGCTTATTGCTAATTACATGTAATAGTTAATAGCGCTAAACACACATTCGAAGCGGTAAACATTATTTGTTTGCCGCTTTTTATTTATAGAGCTTGTCAATTTTTTGCCGTTTATTTTTAAAAGTATAAAAACTGATTGATAACACTCAATAAATTAATATTTATAAAGATGTTTTAAGGCATTTATTTTCAAGGTGTTGCGATGGATATTAAGCCTTAACTGGTTTATAGTTTGTAATTGGAATAGAGCTTGCAATAAAAATAGATTGTAATAATAAATGCGAGTCAGTCATTTGGCTGATAACAGCAATAATCAACAATATTTATGCACTTAAGCTTTAAGTGTTTTGTTAATATTTAAATATTAAAGGATCAGCATGCGCGGTTTAGTTACACTTATTATATTAGCGTCTGCATTGATAGTAACGCCAGTTTACTCTCAAGACAGTACCCAATTAAAGGGGCCTAAAGGCGTTGACTATGGTGCGCAAGGGCGATCTATTGGGCCAATTAAACCAACAGACACACTTTGGCGTATAGCGGCTAAAGTGCGCCCAGATAACTCCGTCAGCATTTATCAAGTTATGCAGGCCTTGTATAACAAAAACCCCAACTCATTTTTAGAACAAAATCTTAATCATATTCAAAATGGTGCCTATTTAAAAATCCCTACTTTAGCCGAAATAAAAGGTGTAAATACACAGCTTGCAAAACAACGCTCAGAGCAAGATGATGCATTATGGGAAAAGAAAAAAAATGGCACACTTACGCAAAGCGAAATTACCTCAGCACAAACAAAAGTAACCCAAGCTCGTAAAGTCGACGTAGACGATGCCAAAAAAGAGATACAGAAAGAATTAAATGAAATAAAAACAGAGCAAAGTACTAAGCTGGTTGAGTTACAACAACAATTTAAAAATTCTGTAAGCAATGTAGAAGAAATTTTAGTTGAGAATAATAATCTTAAAAAACAATTATCAGGTATTTCAAACGAACTCGAAAACTTACGCTTACAGTTAGGACAAGACAGTGAAATTCAAAATCAATTAAAAGAACTAATTGTTAAGCAAAACGAGATTATTGCACAGCAAAAAAAACAAGAGATAGTACCAAAAGAATCGTTTGATTTAAGCTCATTATTTTCAAATCCGATAGTGCTGGGTTTATTAATGTTTATTCCTGGTCTACTGATTATTTTTGCAATTGTTATGTTTTTACGCAAACGAGCAAGTAATCAAGAAGAGCCACAAAACGATGATGACTTTTTACCACAAACCCCAATTTACACTGGCGATGATGATTTAGGCCCAAGTTTAAATGACGATCCAATTGTACCCGACCCTTTAGATGACTTGAGTGTTCAACTTGATGATAATCTCGAAAATGATATGTTGCCTGATGATGATTTAGATGACGGCCTAGATGATTTTTCAGGTGGTGAGAATTTACTCGATCAGGATGAGCTTGAAAGTCTACTAAGTGATGACATTGTTTTTGATGATGAAAATACCGATGACGATGATGAACTCGATATTTTTATGCAGCAAGGGTTTGATCAACCTTCAGATGAAAACGCTGAAGATATTGATTTAGACTTATCTGATGACTCAATAAACAATGATGAAATTCTAACTAATGACGATTTAGATAGCTTGTTTGATGAAGACGATAGTCTACCTGAGTTTGATGCACCGCAAACAAGCGAAGCTGTAGAGGATGATAGCTTAGAGTCTCATGATGAAATGGCGGCTTTAAGTGAGGAGCTTGCAGATGATGATAATTTTGATATAGATGAATTATTAGATCAAACATCAACAGAATTAGATACCTCAAGTAACACTTCAGCTGAACTTGATACAAGCGACGACTTTGATTTAGACGATATAGATAGCTTAATTGATGAAGCGAATGACCCAAAAAGTGATGTGGTAGATGACTCAATTGATGCAGAGTTACTCGACGAAGATGAACTTCTAGAAGAAAGCGACGATTTTGATTTAGATGACATAGATAGCTTAATTGATGAAGCAGCGGTTGACACTGCAGATGATTCATTAGTTGAGGAAAGCGACGATTTTGATTTAGATGACATAGATAGCTTAATTGATGAAGCAGCGGTTGACACTGCAGATGATTCATTAGTTGAGGAAAGTGATGACTTTGATTTAGACGACATAGATAACCTAATTGATGAGGCAGCAGTTGATACTGCAAATGATTCATTAGTTGAGGAAAGTGACGACTTTGATTTAGACGACATAGATAGCTTAATTGATGAGGCAGCGGTTGATACTGCAAATGATTCATTAGTTGAGGAAAGTGATGACTTTGATTTAGACGACATAGATAACCTAATTGATGAGGCAGCAGTTGATACTGCAAATGATTCATTAGTTGAGGAAAGTGACGACTTTGATTTAGACGACATAGATAGCTTAATTGATGAGGCAGCGGTTGATACTGCAGATAAATCATTAGTTGAGGAAAGTGACGACTTTGATTTAGACGACATAGATAACCTAATTGATGATGAACTAAAAAATTCAGATGTAAGAGATTCAGAAATTGATAATGCATTAGCAGACTCAGTTGAGGATTTAGCAGATGCTCAAGAAGAATTAAATGTTGATGATATTGAGTCGCTTGCTTCATCATTAAATGAAGAGCCAGAGCTTGAAGAAGAGCCTGAACTTGCAGAAGAGCTAGAGCTTGCAGAAGAGCCAGAGCTAGTAGAAAAGCCAGAGCTAGTAGAAAAGCCAGAGCTAGTAAAAGAGCCTGAGCTTTACGATGAGCCTAAGCTTGAAGAAGAGCCTGAGCTTGAAAAAGAGCCGGAGCTTGAAGAAGAGCCGGAGCTTGAAGAAGAGCCTAAGCTTTACGATGAGCCAGAGCTTGAAGAAGAGCCAGAGCTTGAAGAAGAACCAGAGCTTGTAGAAGAGCCAGAGTTTGCAGAAGAGCCCGAGCTTGAAGAAGAGCCAGAGTTTGCAGAAGAGCCCGAGCTTTACGATGAGCCAGAGCTTGAAGAAGAGCCTGAGCTTTTAGAAGAGCCAGAACTTATAGATGCAACGGTTGATGATTTTTCAGACACATCAGAGTCGCTTCTTGATCCTGACGATGCACTTGAAGAATATACAGATGATACTTTAAAGAGCGTTGATGAGCTTTTAAGTGAGCTACAACAGGCCACTGATGACGACTATATAGAAACACCTGATTGGTCTTTAGATGAGCTTGATGATGATCTTGAAGAAATAGAAGTTGATCTTGGTGACGATCCGCTAGTGGGCGACGATGACTCAGATCTTACTGAAATTGAAGAGCAGCTTGATAGCGAGCTTGTAACGCCAAGTGAAGAGTTGGATGAATATCCTGAACTTGAATTAGACGATGATCAATCATTATTAGAGAATGAGCCTTCGTTTGAGCCGCAAGAGCTTAAAGGAGATGTATCGAGTGATGAAAATGCAGTAGCACTTAGTCAAACAGAGAAAGATCTCGCAAATGCGCTTATGGCAGATGTTGATTTAGATAGTTTAGAAGATGATTTTGATGATGAACTATTAATTGATAATGACTTCTCTGAATTAGAAACTGAAACGGAGATTGAAGATGAGTCGCTTGATGATGATTTACTTCAAGAAATTAATAATGAGGTTGATTCTGTTGAACCACCAAGTATTGAAGATGACATCAAACCTCTTAACCTTGATGAAGTTCAAGAAACATTAGAAAGTGAGTTGCCATTTACCCCTGAAGAATTACAAGGGGATGATTTAGATGGTGAGGCACCGGGAGTCGCTTCCAGCCAAGCTGAGCAAGATTTAGCAAACGCACTTATGGCAGATGCTGATTTAGATAGTTTAGAAAATGATTTTGATGATGAGATTTTAATTGAAAATGATTTTTCTGAATTAGATGCTGAATTTGACGAAGATAGTTTAGAGCAAGCGCTAACTGATGAGTTATCAGACGAATCGCAAGAGCAAACAAATGCAGAGCGCGAAGTACAGTTAACAAGCTTAGATGAAGTGGGTAGCACTGATATTAGCTCTGACGACGAACTTGATGAAGAGTTTATGTCGAATTTGACGCAAACTGATTTTGATTCATTACTTAGTGAGTTAGCAGAGCCTGAAGACTTAAGTGTTGATGACAGCAGTGAATTTGATGTTGACTTTGACAGCTTGCTAAAAGAAGACTTAGAGACAGATGATTCATTAACTACAAAAGAGTCACTTGTTGAAGGTAGTGATGTTGAGCAACTTGATAATGACGAATTTGTAGATATTGATTCATTATTAGAAGAAAGTGACGACGCTGAACTTGAACACGAACCTTACACCGACGTTAATATGGATGTCGGTTTGAGTGAGTTTGATGCATTACTTGCAGGTGATAACCCAACGGATGTTGATGCTGAAAGTGGTGGCTACTCAGCTAAACTTGATTTAGCGCGTGCTTATATTGAAATTGATGATTTTGATTCTGCGCTTAAAGTTATTGAGGATGTCATTAACAAAGGTCCTGAAGAAGTTCAAGAGGAAGCACTTAGCTTAAAAGCTAAACTAAAATAATTAAAATGTTTATAAGAACCCGTATCTAGCTTAGCTAAATACGGTTTTTTTTATGTGTATTGGTTTGATTACGACAGGTCTCCTTTTATTGCATCGTTAGATAGCATAAAATGCCTCGTTCATTAGCACAGTAGGTAAAACAGTAATTATGCGAGTAGCACTTGGAGTTGAATACAACGGCGCACGTTATAGTGGTTGGCAGCGTCAATCACATGTAAATAGCGTACAGCAAGAAGTAGAAAAAGCGTTGTCGCGTATTTGTAATCATCCTGTTGAAGTTATATGTGCAGGGCGTACAGATGCTGGTGTGCACGGTACAGGCCAAGTAATACACTTTGAAACGCAAGCCGATCGCGATATGGTCGCATTTACACTAGGTATGAATACTTTAATGCCTAAAGATATTGCTATTCGCTTTGCCCAACCGGTTGCTGATGACTTTCATGCCCGTTTTAGTGCTACAGCCCGTCGTTATCGCTATGTTATTTATAACTCCCCCCTACGAGGTGCGGTATTAAACGAGGGTGTTACGCATTTTCATCATCATCTTGATGAAACAAAGATGCAAGAGGCGTGTCAGTACTTAATAGGTAAACACGATTACACCTCTTTTAGAGCGATACATTGCCAAGCGAATACACCGACAAGAACAATTCATCATCTGTCGGTACAGCGCCAAGGTACTTACGTTATTATTGATATTAAAGCGAATGCATTTTTACATCACATGGTACGTAATATCACAGGCAGCTTAATGGATGTTGGTTTACATAAACAACAACCTATATGGATAAAAGAGTTACTTGATTGTAAAGAACGCGCAAAGGCCAGTGCTACCGCTAAGGCTGCTGGTTTGTATTTAGTGGATGTTGACTACCCTGAGCAATTTAATATTCCTCAAACACCTTTAGGCCCTTTATTTTTGCCTGATATAGATGTGGTATAAGTACTTTTTATGAGCACTTTTAACTACTAAGACCAGTTTTTTATACCGCGTTAGTGTAATTCATGTTTTAATTGAAAAAATTTGTCTGCTAATTGCTATTAGCAGGCTCGCGACACAGAACAGTATTAAGAGAGTTGCAAATGAGTTGGCTAGAAAAAATCTTACCTAAAACGACAAAATCATCAGGTCGTAAAGAAATCCCAGAAGGTGTTTGGGCTAAGTGTACATCGTGTGATTCAATTTTATATAAAGCTGAATTAGAAAAGTCATTAAACGTATGTCCTAAGTGTGACCATCACATGCGTGTTAGTGGCCGTAAGCGCCTAGAGCACTTTTTAGATGAAGGTGATCGTCAAGAGCTTGGTACACAACATGAGCCTAAAGACATTCTTAAGTTTAAAGATTCTAAAAAGTACTCTGACCGTATCAGTGCAGCCCAAAAAGCAAGTGGTGAAAAAGATGCACTTGTAGCTATGAAAGGCCGATTAAAAGGTATTCCAGTGGCAGCGGTAGCATTTGAGTTCTCATTTATGGGTGGTTCAATGGCTTCTGTTGTTGGCGCTCGCTTTGTTGATGCTGTTGATCAATGTTTAGAGCATAACATGCCGCTTATTTGTTTTTCTGCATCAGGCGGAGCACGTATGCAAGAAGCGCTTATGTCGCTTATGCAAATGGCTAAAACAAGTGCTGCACTTGCAAAAATGACGGAAAAAGGTCTTCCATTTATTTCAGTAATGACCGACCCGACAATGGGTGGTGTATCTGCATCACTTGCTATGCTGGGTGATATTAACGTTGCTGAACCTAAAGCGTTAATTGGTTTTGCAGGTCCTCGTGTTATTGAGCAGACTGTTCGCGAAACATTACCTGAAGGTTTTCAGCGTAGTGAATTTTTGCTAGAACATGGTGCAATTGACATGATTATTGACCGCCGTGAAATGCGCGATACCCTTGCACGCATTTTAGCTAAATTTATGAACTTGCCTTCTACGGAACAAGAGCATAGAGTAGCGTAAATTTCAGCTTTACTGATTACACGCTATGACAAAAACAATTCCTAGCCAATCATCAAGCCTTGATGATTGGCTTTTTTATTTAGAAAGTGTTCACCCAGCTAACATTGCAATGGGCCTAGAACGAGTTGCTAATGTTGCCAACAATATTGGCCTTTTAAACACTCCAAGTAAAATTATTCTTATTGCCGGTACAAACGGTAAGGGCACCACTGCACGTTGCTTAGAGTCGCTATTGCTAGCGCAAGGTTTTAGCGTGGGTACTTACGCATCTCCTCATTTAATTCGTTATAACGAGCGTGTACGAGTTAATGGCGAAGAACTGGCAGACCAATTTCATATAGATGCTTTTCACCAGCTTGAGCAAGGCCGTAAAGACACTCCTCTGACTTATTTTGAATATGGTACTTTGGGTGCGTTGGCAATTTTTAAACGCTGTAAGGTCGATTATGTATTACTAGAGGTTGGTCTAGGCGGGCGCTTTGATGCTACAAATATAGTAACTCCCTTTGCAAGCGTGATCACCACTATCGATTTAGATCATAAAGAGTACCTAGGTGATACACGAGAGTTAGTGGCTTATGATAAAGCCGGTATTTTTCGTGAAAATACGCCTGCTATTATAGGGGATTTAAATATTCCTCACACAATGACTGATTACGGCAAAGAAATTAATGCCAATATGACGTTGTCGGGCAGTGACTTTATTTTCAAAGAGAATGCTGAGAGCTTTAATTGGCAATATAAAGAACATAATCTTGTAATAGATAAGCCAGCAATACCGTGTCAAAATGCAGCAACTGCGTTAACTGCGCTAAGTGTTTTAAGCTTATTACCTAGTGAGCAAGTCATACGAAGTTGCCTCGCTAATTTAGTTGTAGAAGGGCGGTTTCAGCAGTTAAGCGCTGAGCCTTTAGTCTTTACCGATGTAGCACATAACCCTGAGTCGGCGCGTTATTTAGCCAATAAGTTATCAAGCTATAAAGATAAAGGCTTTAAAATTCATGCATTAGCCGCTATGCTTGCTGATAAAGATAAAGTGGGTGTACTTAAAGAAGTAAGTCACTTGGTCGATGAGTGGTCATTAGCGAGCTTAAGTGGTCCGCGAGGCGACACTGCAAGTAATTTACAAAATGCGCTGCAGGGTATATCTCATCATAATACTATCAATAGCTATGATAGTGTGGCACAGGCACTGAGTGTAATTTTACCAAAACAACAAAGTGATACTATGTTGATTGTATTTGGTTCATTTTTTACAGTGGCCGGCGCTATTAATTACTTTAAAAAATAGAGAGGATGTCGGTGAACTCAAGTTTTATTAATCGCTTAGTCGGAACAAGTATAGTAGTGATCGCAGCAATTGTGTTTATCCCTAATATACTCGATGGCGAAAAAGTGCATTATAAAGAGGGCTTTAAAGCGATACCTGATCGCCCTGAGTTCAAAACAATCGATCTTCAAGAGTCAATTGATGAAAACATGGCTAATGCTGAGCCACTAAAACAAGATGAAATTGAAGATATTCAAGCTGACGATGAAGCTTTTGAGCAGCAAAACGCTATGGATGAGAGTGACTACGCTGTAGAGAATAAAGTTGTTGAAGCGACTATTGAACCCAAAGCTACACCGATCACTAAGGCACCGGTTCAGGCTAAACCAAAACCTATTGCGCCTCGTAAAAGTGATGAAAACCTAACAAGTATGGCTTACGTTATTCAATTAGGTAGTTTTTCACATGTTGCAAATGTAAAAGCATTACAGGCTAAATTAAAAGTTGAAGGGTTTAAAACGTTTACTAAACCGATTAAAACCCCAAATGGGACGTTAACCAAGGTATTTGTTGGTCCTTCGCTTGATAAAAATGAATTACAAAAGCAGCTTCCCCAACTGAAAGAGCTTACTAAATTAAATGGTAAAGTTACGCAATACGAAGTAACAAAATAATTAAAAAAAGGCTTGTATCACAAGCCTTTTTTTATTTATTTATATTTGTTTTTACCATTATCTTTATCTCACAATACCCATTCTATAATGTTAATTTTTTGTATTGACTACAACCCAGTAATCTCCCGTTTAAACTTGCATACTAACGATGTTTGGGTATAGAATGCGCCCCAAATTAGCGACTAATTGGTTCTTATGATCTGGGTTGATTACGCCATTATTGGCATCATTGCATTGTCTACCATCATCGGTTTAATACGCGGCTTTGTAAAAGAAGCAATGTCATTAGCGGTATGGGCTGGCGCCTTTATCATCTCTAGCTTATTTTACCAATATTTAGCTTCCTTCCTAACAACCATTTCTGAACCCCTTTTAAGAAATGCTGCGGCCATAGCCATATTATTCTTTGCGACGCTACTGTTAGGCGGTTTACTAAACTATATTTTAGGTGAGCTTGTACATCGTACTGGTTTATCGGGTACCGACCGTGTTTTTGGCATAGTGTTTGGTGCTCTACGAGGCGTGTTGGTCGTGAGCGCGTTACTCTTCTTTCTTGATGCTTTTACTGGTGCACCCAATACGCACTGGTGGGGCAATTCTATTTTGATTCCAGAATTTGGCTTTGTTGTTGAATGGTTCTTTTCGTACCTAGAAAACAACTCGAGCTTTTTAAATTCAGTAAACCGTTAATCGGCGAGGATAAATTACATGTGTGGTATCGTTGGAATAGTCGGAACATCCCCTGTGAATCAGGCGATTTATGATGGCTTAACTGTTTTGCAGCACCGTGGTCAAGATGCCGCGGGTATCATTACCATTGAGAATAATACGTTTAGCTTGCGCAAAGCAAATGGCTTAGTGAAAGATGCCTTTCACACACGTCATATGAAACGACTACAAGGTACAATTGGTCTTGGCCATGTGCGCTATCCTACAGCAGGATCTTCAAGCTCATCTGAAGCACAGCCTTTTTATGTTAACTCACCGTTTGGTATAGCACTTGCCCATAATGGCAACCTTACTAATGCAGAAGCTTTAAAAGAGCAGTTATTCTCAGAAGCACGTCGTCACGTTAATACAACATCAGACTCTGAAATTTTACTTAATATCATGGCACATGAATTAAGCAAATCTGATAAGTTGCATTTAGACCCTGAAGATATTTTTACTGCGGTAACCGAAGTAAACAATAAAGTAAGCGGTGGTTATGCAACTATTGCTATGATTATCGGCCACGGCATTGTTGCTTTTCGCGACCCTAATGGTATTCGCCCACTTGTATTTGGTAAACGCGAAACCGAAAAAGGTACTGAGTACATGTTTGCCTCAGAAAGCGTTGCGTTGAAACCGGACGGTTTTGAGTTTGTACGTGATGTAGCCCCTGGTGAAGCTATATATGTTACAGAAGAAGGTGAATTCCATTCACTTAGTTGTGCTGATAAGGCATCTTACTCGCCGTGTATTTTTGAATTTGTTTATTTTGCTCGACCTGACTCAACAATAGACCGTATGTCTGTGTACGCAACACGCGTAAACATGGGGACTAAACTAGGCGAAAAAATTGCACGTGAATGGGCTGACAAAGATATTGATGTAGTTATCCCAATACCAGAAACTTCATGTGATGTAGCACTGGAAATTGCACGTGTGCTTGATTTACCGTATCGCCAAGGTTTTGTTAAAAACCGTTATATTGGTCGTACATTTATCATGCCTGGCCAAGAGATGCGTAAAAAATCAGTGCGTCAAAAGCTAAACGCAATTGATCGCGAGTTTAAAGGTAAAAACGTATTATTAGTTGATGACTCAATTGTTCGTGGTACAACATCAGCACAAATTGTTGAAATGGCCCGAGAGTCTGGCGCTAAAAACGTTTACTTTGCATCAGCGGCACCTGAAATACGCTTCCCTAATGTGTACGGTATTGATATGCCTTCAGCAGCTGAGCTTATTGCTCACGGACGTGAAGTAGAAGATATTAATGCAAGTATTGGTTCTGACGGTTTAATCTTTCAATCGTTAAAAGATTTAATAGCTGCGGTTAGCCAAGAAAATCCTGAAATTACTAAGTTTGAAACTTCAGTATTTGATGGCCAATATATTACTGGCGATATTGATCAAAACTATTTAAATCGTATTGATAAGCTACGTAACGATTCAGCAAAAAGCACCCGAGAAAGTGCGATGTCTTCAGGTTTAGAGATACACAACCAAGACGAAAATGAAGCTGATTAATAGTTAGTTAACAAAAAGTCGTTACACAAAAAAAAGGAGCTAATTAGCTCCTTTTTTGCGAAGGAAAGAAAGGGAACATTTCTATCAAACACGACTCTTTATTAGGTGAAATTTATTAAGTAAACATTGGGCTAACAATCCCATTTGTCCAAAGCATAGCTGTTACAGCTAAAATAATAACCAGTAATATTAATCCACACGTTACTACCGAGCTGGCGTAAATAAAGCCACGCTCTTCTGGGATATGCATAAGTATTGGTACGCCGGTGTAGAGTAAATAAACCGAGTAAGCCAGTGCAATAATTCCAATACACACTACAAACCAAAGTACAGGCCAAAAAGCGGCGAGTGCCGACATAAACACTGGTGTTGCAGTATATGCTGCAAGTTCAAGTGTTTGTGTAAATGTAGGTTTAGAGCCAAATGTAACCGCCATCCAATGGGCTAAATACGCCAATGCAAAAACACCCGCTATTAAAGCAAAATACATTGCACCTGCAATTAGCAGTGCACTATCGTGCGTTAAAAATACGGGATTGCCTGCACCTATACTCCATCCTAAATAAACAGATGAGTAGTAGCCCATTATTGAAGGAAATAAAGCAATCAGTAAAATATGCGACAAACTATAGGTTAAACTTTCATGGCGATTATCTATTGTTTGCCATTCTTCAAGTGGGTGAGCATAAATGCCCCAGAGGTGATTTAGTATCATAGTACTTACTCCATAAAAGGAACGTATTATTGTTTTGGTTGGTTTATTTTTATACAGTCTATGTACAGTTATGGTTCACTTATTTTGCAAAGTCAAGTTAACTCGTTATTAACATTTAGACGCAGATAAGGGCTTTGATTTATCCCAAGCAAAATTTCGTGTTAAAATAACGGTCTATCAAATTTATTTAGTAATGAGCAGTCAACGTGCCACATAGCCAACTTTTAGAGCCGATTAATAACTTTTTATTGTGTACCACCCCAGAGCAATGGGTAGAGCAAGCAATTAAAAAAGAAAACTTATCAGTCATTTTAATAGATCACTTAATTTGTGAATTAAAAGCAGCTCAAAGTGCGATGTTTTTAATACGTAAATACGCGGTAGATAAAGAGGGTAGTGATGCATTACTCGAGTGGCTAAAGCCATTTGAAACGCTTATTTACAAACGAGAAGGGAATTGGCGCGATCTGGCTGCTAAAAATAAGCTCACTAAATCAATAATTCCTAAATCGAGTTCTCCATACGGGCAAGGTCTAATCGATAAAATGGTTTTGCTGATAAAAGAAGAGCTGCATCACTTTTATCAAGTGCTCGAAATTATGGACGAGTACGGTGTTGAGTATCAAAGTATTACACCATGTCGTTACGCAAAAGGTATGCTTCGTCATGTTAAAACGTTCGAGCCCGATGCATTAGTCGATAAGCTAATAGTAGGCGCTTATATTGAGGCGCGTTCGTGTGAGCGTTTTGCAAAGCTTGCACCGCATGTTGACAAACGTTTATGTGATTTTTATATTTCGTTGTTACGTTCAGAAGCGCGTCATTACCAAGATTATTTAACTTTAGCGCAAGAAATTGCTGATTTTGATATTACCGAACGCGTAAACTTTTTTGGTGAAAAAGAAAAAGAGCTAATTTCTACAACCGATACTGATTTTAAATTTCACAGCGGTGTTCCAATAGCGCAAAGCTAATTTTCTTTTAAGAAATTAATATACTCTGCTATTTTCTGATTGCTGAAATTATGTTTTTTCATAATTTTAGCAATGCATCCATTTTTAGTTATTATATCAATTCCTCTATTAAATTTTTGTAAGTATTCTTTGGCTCTATAATTTGATTTAGAGACAACTAAATATAGTTTATGAGAAGCAAGAACTGGCGATAAGTACTCAATATTATTATCATCTGAATCTTCGGTTTTAGTGTGTTCAAGCCAGTAATTTCCAACCTCTTTAGTACCCGCGACTAAATCAATACGCCCTTGTTGTAGTAAATATAAGCTTGTAGGAAGGCTTTTAGTGGACGTTATTGCCAGCTCCGTATTTCTAGCAAACTCTTGGCTTACAACGGCATTGTCTTCTATACCAATACTATAAGGTGTTAATGATTGAACTGTACCGTCGAAATTAATAACACTCTTTTTTCGTTTGAAAACTCCTGAGTGAGCAACTGCAAGTGGACGAGAGTAGTAAAAAACTTCATTTCTTTTTAATGAATAAAAAGCACCTAAAATAGCGGTTTTTCTGTTTTTTTCTAATAGCTTTAAAGCGCGATCCCATGTCGTGAATTCTGGTTCGCTATTAATACCTTGCGTTTTAAGAGCTGATTCGGCTATTTCATATAGCCAGCCATTACTAGGTAGGTTTTCGCTAAAATAGGGAGGATAGTTTTCTGTAACAATTTGCCATGTTTGCTTGCTAAATACTTGTGTAGGAATGGCAATTACTACGATGAAAATTAACAGCTTAATCATTCAACCTCTCACTATTATTCATATATAGATAAATAATAGTCAGAATTTTAAATTATGCGAAAGGCGTGCTAATTAATTCTTGTGATTGAGGGGTAACGACTAAATAAGAACCTTGGGTATACCAGTCACCTAGCACTGTGCGAGTAAGTGTTTGTTCATTAACTTTATACGTATGAACATTAGGGCGGTGAGTATGACCATGAATCATATTCGTAACGTTATGTTTGGCAAAGGTGGCAAGTACAGCCTCATCGACAACGTCTAAAATTTCGATAGGTTTATCAGCTTGGCTTAACTTACTTTTTTCGCGGGCATTACGCGCTATTTTTTTACGATACCAAAGCGGCATTGCAAGCATCAATTTTGGCCACCACCAACCACGGCTCTTTTTACGAAAGTTTTGATATTCAGTGTCTTGAGTGCACATTTCGTCGCCATGTAAAATAACGGTAGGCGTGCCATATAAATCAATGACCGTTTGTTCATCGAGTAATGTCATTGCGGCCATGTCGGCATATTGCTTGCGCATAATGAAATCACGATTGCCATGTATAAAATAAACAGGTGTGCCACCATCATTAACGGCGCTTAAATGTTTTGCTACATCGGCACTCAGTGCAGTAATGTAGTCATCTCCAACCCATACTTCAAAAAAATCACCCAAAATATAAAGTGCATCTACATCTTTATTTAATATATGTGTATTTAAAAAGTCAAAAAATGCAGCGCTAATGTCGGGGCGGTTTTCGCTTAGGTGTAAATCTGCAATAAAGTAAGTTTGGCGAGTCATAGGTCAGTCTATTCTAGTTTTAAAAAAACGGGCATATACTAATAGTATACACCCGCTTATATACTCACATAATATGAGTAAACGTTACTAGTTAACAGTAACGCTTTCGATGATCACATCTTCAAGAGGTACGTCTTGGTGAAAACCAGTACTACCTGTTGCAACTGCTTTAATCTTATTTACTACGTCCATGCCTTCTACTACTTCAGCAAAAACACAATAACCCCAACCTTGCGATGTTTCGCTGCTGTGGTTTAAAAAGTCGTTGTTGTTCACGTTAATGAAAAACTGTGCTGTAGCTGAATGAGGATCAGGTGTACGTGCCATAGCTAAAGTGCCTACTTTATTAGACAGGCCATTATTAGCTTCATTCTGAATTGGGTCGTTTACTTCTTTTTGTTCCATACCTGGAACAAAACCACCGCCTTGAACCATAAAACCATCGATTACACGATGAAAGATAGTGCCGTTGAAAAAATCAGCATTTGCATACTCTAAAAAGTTTTTAACTGTGTTTGGAGCTTCTTGCTCAAACATTTTAATGGTGATGTCACCAAAATTCGTGTGTAGAACAACCATGTGTTTTCCTATGTCCGGTTTAAATATTGGCGCTATTTTATCGTAGTTGGCTAAGATTAACAAAGTAGATGTTTGGTTTGTTATAAAGCGCTAGAGCAGGGGCTTTTCAAGTGGTAACATAACTGTTCAAGTAAATAGTCAAGGACTCAAAGTAAATGGTAAATATATACAACACACTCACGCGACAAAAAGAGCAATTTAAACCTATGGTCGAAGGAAAAATCGACATGTATGTGTGTGGTATCACCATTTATGATTACTGCCATATTGGACACGCTCGTACTTTTGTAGGTTTTGACGTTATTGTGCGCTACTTACGCCATATTGGTTACGATTTAAAATATGTACGTAACATTACAGATATCGACGATAAAATAATTAAACGTGCGAACGAAAATGGTGAGTCAATAAACGACTTAACTGTGCGCATGACTAAAGCGATGCATGAAGATTTTGATAGCCTAAATATGCTACGCCCAGATATTGAGCCAACAGTTACAAGCCATATGGACGAAATTATCGTTATGGTTAAGCGCTTGATTGAAAAAGGCCATGCCTATGTTGCAGCCGACGGCGATGTTTTGTTTGATGTATCAACGTTTGAGCAATACGGTGCACTTTCTCAGCAAGATTTAACTATGTTGCAATCAGGTTCTCGCGTTGAAGTGGCGCAAGATAAAGACGATCCACTTGATTTTGTGTTATGGAAAAAAGCAAAAGCAGGTGAACCATCATGGTCATCACCTTGGGGTGAAGGGCGTCCGGGTTGGCATATTGAATGTTCGGCAATGAGCTCAAAGCACTTAGGTGAGCATTTTGATATTCACGGTGGGGGGTCTGATTTACAGTTTCCACATCATGAAAACGAAATTGCCCAATCGTGCTGTGCAAACAACGGCAAGTATGTAAATACATGGATACATACTGGCATGGTTCAAGTAAACAAAGAAAAAATGTCTAAGTCGTTAGATAACTTCTTTACAGTGCGTGAAGTTTTAAAAGCATACGATCCTGAATCTGTTCGTTACTTTTTAATTTCAGGTCATTACCGCAGCCAACTAAATTACTCACAAGAAAATTTAGACCAAGCGCGTTCATCACTTGAGCGCATTTATACAGCGCTTCGTGATGTCGAACCGGTAGAGTGCGATTTAGAAGGTAATGAGTTTGTTGCTAAATTTAGAAAAGCAATGAATGACGACTTTAATACACCAGAAGCACTACCTGTGTTGTTCGAACTTGCTAAAGAATTAAACCGCGTAAAAGAAAGTGACGCAGTTCAAGCTGGGCAACTTGCGTTTATATTACGCAGTATTGGTAACGTTTTAGGGGTTGCTCAACAAGCACCGGAAGCCTTTTTACAAGGCGGGCAAGATGACGACGAAGTTGCGACAATTGAAGCATTAATTGTGAAACGTAATGAAGCACGTGCAAGTAAAAACTGGGCTGCTGCTGATGAAGCACGTGATGCGCTTAATGCGTTAGGTGTAATACTTGAAGATTCAGCCGGTAAAACAACGTGGCGTAAAGCGTAAGCGTTTAAAGTAATTCACGTTCAACTAAAAAAGGGTTGCCAAATGGCAACCCTTTTTTGATTTTTTAACAGCTTAGCTGTGATATTTCTCACACGCTTCAAGTGTGTTTTCAATTAAGCTCGCGACCGTCATCGGGCCAACGCCACCTGGTACAGGTGTAATAAAATGCGCTTTTTGTTCAGCCACACTGTATTGAACATCACCAACTAATTTACCCGTGTCTAAACGGTTAATGCCTACATCGATGACTATAGCGCCTTCTTTTATCCAATCTCCAGGTATAAATTCAGGTTTACCTACAGCCACAACTAATAAGTCAGCGCGGCGAACATGCGTTTCTAAGTCTTGAGTAAACTTATGGCATACTGTGGTAGTACAACCCGCCAATAAAAGCTCTAACGACATTGGACGACCAACAATATTTGACGCGCCAACGACAACTGCATGCATCCCTTTATAACGTACACCCGTTGAATCAAGTAATGTAATAATACCTTTAGGGGTACATGGGCGAAGGGCAGGCATACGCTGTGCTAATCGACCAATGTTATATGGATGAAATCCATCAACATCTTTATGTGGGGTAATGCGTTCTAAAATCTTTTCAGCATCAAGACCTTTTGGCAGTGGTAACTGCACTAAAATTCCATCAACTTCGGCATCATTATTTAGCTCGTCAATTAAATCTAAAAGAGTTTGCTCTTGCGTGTCTGCTGGTAAATCAAATGATTTGGATATAAAACCTACTTCTTCACAGGCTTTACGTTTTGAACCAACATAAACTTGGCTTGCTGGATCAAGTCCAACAAGTACTACTGCAAGTCCTGGTGCACGTAAACCATTTGCTACACGTTCACTTACGCGTTCTGCTACAGCGCTACGTACTTGTTTTGCGATTGCCTTACCATCAATGATGTTTGCCGTCATGGGTGACCTTTAATTGGGGTTAATTAACTAGATACCGATACTCTAAAAACGAATGCATAATAAAATAGGGGTAAAAATGCTAATAAAGAAAACATACTCTTTATTTAACTCGTTTTATAATGTGCCTACTATTTTCGCAGAAAAGCATAGCAGCGCCAAGTTGCTTTTAATGTATATAACATTTGAGTTATTAAATAGTTTAAATTTCAGCCTACTATTGTAATATTTAACCATTGTGCACTAAAAATGAGCACTTGATTGGTTTTATTAAAAAAACGTTTGACCTAACCCCGTCAAATCACTATTATGCACCCCGTTGTCAACGAGGTCACTCGCTAACAATAATAAGTTTCGGCGATTAGCGCAGTTTGGTAGCGCACTTGGTTTGGGTCCAAGGGGTCGCAGGTTCAAATCCTGCATCGCCGACCATTTTCTTAAAATGGTCTTAAACTCCCAGTTTAAGTGTTCAGTATGAAAAAAGAAGTTAAATCTTCAATGTCGGCGATTAGCGCAGTTTGGTAGCGCACTTGGTTTGGGTCCAAGGGGTCGCAGGTTCAAATCCTGCATCGCCGACCATTTTCTTATCTAATAAGAATAATAAGTAAATTCCTCTAAGTTATAAATCTAAATCTGTTAGCCTATAATTCTATTAAATAATTTCTACTTTAATCCATTCAATGTCTAGTTAGCCTGTTTTTTATTCAGTTAGTCTCTATAGTCCCTTATCTAGTCCAAATAATTGCCCCCTATACTCGACTATCATAAATATTAGGTTATAATGCCGCGTCTATTGTTTAACATAGTGCCCGAAGGGCAAAGCAGCAATGGTATCTCATGGTAGCGACGGATGCTTTTAAGTGTGAAAAACCGCTTAAACTTTATCAAGACTCATGCAGATCACTTTGTTTGTAAAGGAAGGCGAACAGTCGCCAAAATTGAATATTGAGGTAAATCATGCAAGTTTCTGTTGAGACGACCCAAGGCCTTGAGCGCCGTATAACTATCACCGTTCCTTCAGAGAACGTTGAGACCGAAGTAAAAAAACGCCTACAACAACTGTCAAAAACACAGCGTATAGATGGTTTCCGTGCTGGTAAAGTTCCAGTATCTGTAATTAACAAGCGTTTTGGCCCTGCAGTTCGTCAAGAAGTTGCTGGCGAAGTAATGCAACGTAATTACATTGAAGCAATCGTTTCTGAAAAAATCAATCCAGCTGGCGCGCCTACATTCGCACCTAAATCACTTGAAGCAGGTAAAGATTTAGAATTCTCAGCAACGTTTGAAGTTTACCCTGAAGTTGAAGTTCAAGGTTTAGATAAAATTACTGTTGAGAAACCAGCGGTAACAGTGACTGACGAAGATTTAGCTAACATGCTAGAAACACTTCGTAAGCAACACGCAGCGTGGGCTGATGTTGATGCAGCTGCTGGCGAAAACGACCGTGTAACAGTTGATTTCGTAGGTACTATCGACGGTGAAGTATTTGAAGGCGGCAAAGCTGAAGACTTCCCATTAGAACTTGGCCAAGGTCGTATGATCCCAGGTTTTGAAGATAACATCGTAGGTAAAAAAGCAGGCGAAGAAGTAGTTGCTGATGTAACTTTCCCTGATGATTACCACGCTGAAAACTTAAAAGGTAAAGCGGCTCAATTCACTATCACAGTGAAAAAAGTTGAAGCGCAAGAATTACCAGAATTAAGCGAAGAGTTTGCAACTAAATTCGGTGTTACCGAAGGCGGAGTAGACGCGCTTAAAGAAGAAGTTAAAAAGAACATGACACGTGAGCTAGACCAAGCGGTTAAAGCAAGCGTTAAAGACCAAGCAATCAAAGGTCTTTTAGCTAACAACGAAATCGAAGTGCCTAAAGCACTTGTTGATCAAGAAGTTGATGCTCTACGTCAGCAAGCAGCTCAACGTTTTGGCGGCGACGCTCAAAACATGCCAGAGCTTCCAGCTGAATTGTTCCACGAGCAAGCTGTAACACGTGTTAAAACTGGCCTTTTATTAGGTGAAGTGATTAAAGCTAACGAGATTAAAGTTGATGACGCTAAAGTTGAAGCATTAATCGCAACGGTAGCTTCTGCATACGAAGATCCAACTGAAGTAGTAGAATACTACAAAGGTAATGATCAACTTATGCAGCAAATGCGTAATGTAGCAATGGAAGAGCAAGCTGTTGAAGCTATTTTAGCTAAAGCAGTTGTTACTGATGTTGAAAAAGCATTTGATGACATCATGAATCCACAGCAAGGTGCTTAATAAGTCATTGACTTAAGCTCTCGCTAACGATTAAATGGCTCGTGCTACTCTGTTTATACAGCGTGCCCGGGCCATTTTAGTTTTTGGCTCTAAATTTGCGAAAAACGATAACTATGCTTCCTTATAATAAGGATAAGTATAAGCGCATAAGGAATTAAATAAGTATGAATACTGGTATTACAGATCCCCTAAATGCATTGGTCCCAATGGTTGTTGAACAAACACCGAAAGGCGAGCGCTCGTATGATATTTATTCGAGATTATTAAAAGAGCGTATTATCTTTTTAACAGGTCAAGTTGAAGACAACATGGCAAATCTGATTTTAGCGCAAATGCTATTTTTAGAATCAGAAAATCCTGATAAAGATATCTTTTTATACATCAACTCACCAGGTGGTTCAGTAACTGCGGGTATGGCTATTTACGACACAATGAACTTCATCAAACCAGATGTAAGTACAATATGTGTAGGTCAAGCTGCAAGCATGGGTGCTTTTTTACTTACTGCTGGCGCTAAAGGTAAGCGTTTTTGCCTACCAAACTCACGTGTGATGATTCACCAACCATTAGGTGGTTTCCAAGGTCAAGCATCTGACTTTGAAATACATGCTAAAGAAATTCTGTCTATTAAAGCTAAGCTTAATCGCTTAATGGCTGAGCATACAGGCCAACCATTAGATATTATCTCTAAAGACACAGATCGTGATAACTTTATGAGTGCCACGCAAGCTGTAGATTACGGCTTGGTAGACTCTGTGTTTACAAATCGCGACAAAAAGTAAGCGCTTGGCGAGCAGGATTGCCTGTTTGCCACTTTGAGTTACTATGCGAAAACTAATAAATTTTGGTATAGTTAAAGCGTATTGAAATAGCCGCCAACAGTTTTGGTGGCCAACGTAATAAAATGAGGTAGCTGAATGTCTGACACTCCTACAGACGGCGACAAAAGTAATAAATTGTTATACTGCTCTTTTTGTGGCAAAAGCCAACATGAAGTGCGTAAATTAATTGCAGGCCCTTCAGTATACGTTTGTGATGAATGTGTAGAGTTGTGTAACGATATTATCAGGGAAGAGATCAAAGACATTGCTCCTAAGCATGATACGTCTGACAAACTACCTGTACCAAAAGAAATTCGTAAACACTTAGACGATTATGTTATTGGTCAAGATCATGCTAAAAAAGTATTGTCTGTTGCCGTTTATAACCATTATAAACGCCTACGTAACCAATCGACTAAGCAAGACATTGAATTAAGTAAAAGTAATATTTTGCTTATCGGCCCAACAGGTAGTGGTAAAACATTACTTGCAGAAACATTAGCGCGTCTACTTGATGTGCCGTTTACTATGGCCGATGCCACTACATTAACCGAAGCAGGTTATGTAGGTGAAGATGTTGAAAACATCATTCAAAAGCTTTTACAAAAATGCGATTACGATGTTGAAAAAGCGCAACGTGGCATTGTTTACATTGATGAAATTGACAAAATTTCTCGTAAATCAGATAACCCGTCAATTACACGTGATGTATCGGGTGAGGGCGTTCAACAGGCGCTACTTAAACTGATTGAAGGCACCGTTGCTTCTGTTCCACCGCAAGGTGGTCGTAAACATCCACAACAAGAGTTTTTACAAGTAGATACGTCTAAAATCTTGTTTATTTGTGGTGGTGCATTTTCAGGCCTAGATAAAGTAATTGAGCAACGTAGCCATAAAAATACCGGTATCGGTTTTGGCGTTAGCGTAAAAGAATCTGCGGCGAGTCGTTCTTTAAGTGAAACATTTAAAGACGTAGAACCAGAAGATTTAGTTAAATACGGCTTAATTCCTGAGTTTATAGGTCGTTTGCCAGTAGTTGCTACGTTAACAGAACTTGACGAAGCTGCTCTTGTGCAAATATTGAGTGAACCTAAAAACGCGATTACTAAACAGTTCTCAGTATTGTTTGGTATGGAAGACGTTGAACTTGAGTTTCGCGATGATGCCTTAGCTGCAATTGCCCACAAAGCAATGGAGCGTAAAACAGGTGCACGTGGTCTTCGTTCAATCGTTGAAGGTGTGTTACTTGATACTATGTACGAACTTCCTTCAATGGATGACGTAAGCAAAGTGGTTATTGATGAAACCGTTATTAAAGGTGAGTCAGACCCAATCTTGATTTATGAAAATAATAAACAAGATAAAGCTGCATCAGAATAGTTTTTAAGCTATTTGAATGAAAAAAGGAGCCTTAGGCTCCTTTTTTTATAATTAATTTAATCGAGTATGGGAAAATTGTTGAACTTTAATTAGGTTATCCCCATATACTTGAGTAATCTTTAAAATAAATGAAGTGCGAAGAGAAACTATAATGACGCTTGAGAGAACCGACCGAGTCGAAATCCCAGTCCTTGCACTGCGCGATGTTGTGGTATACCCGCACATGGTGATCCCGCTTTTTGTTGGCCGTGAAAAATCAATAAAATGCCTAGAAGCGGCAATGGACAAAGACAAACAAATTTTCTTGGTTGCACAAAAAGATGCAACTGTAGATGAACCAGAGCAAGATGATATTTATCGTATCGGTACTATTGCCACTGTACTTCAGTTATTAAAATTACCAGACGGTACAGTTAAAGTTTTAGTTGAAGGTACACAGCGCGCACAAATTGAAGAATTTGTAGATAACGATGACTTTTTTGTTGCTAATGCTCAATTTATTGAATCTGATTCGGTAGACGAGAAAGAACAAGATATTTTTATTCGTAGCGCAATTAGCCAGTTTGAAGGCTATGTAAAGCTAAACAAAAAAATTCCACCTGAAGTACTAACTTCAGTTTCAGGTATTGATGAGCCAGCACGCCTTGCCGATACAATGGCAGCTCATATGCCGCTTAAAGTACCTGAAAAGCAAAAAGTGCTAGAAATTTCAAGCGTTACAGAACGTCTTGAATATTTAATGGCATTAATGGAAGGCGAAATAGACTTACTGCAAGTTGAGAAGAAAATTCGTACCCGCGTTAAAAAGCAGATGGAAAAGTCTCAGCGCGAGTATTACCTCAATGAGCAAATGAAAGCCATTCAAAAAGAGCTGGGTGAGCTTGACGATGTACCTGACGAATTTGAAGCACTTAAAAAACGCATCGAAGAATCGGGTATGCCAACAGAAGCACAAGACAAAGCGACGACAGAGCTTAATAAGCTTAAGATGATGTCGCCAATGTCTGCAGAAGCGACTGTAGTGCGTTCATACATTGACACATTAATTAATGTGCCATGGAAAAAACGCTCTAAAGTGAAAAAAGACTTAGCGGGCGCGCAAAAAATTCTTGATAGCGATCACCACGGCTTAGATAAAGTAAAAGAACGCATTATTGAGTACCTCGCGGTACAACAGCGTACTAATAAGCTTAAAGGGCCAATTTTATGTTTAGTTGGGCCACCAGGTGTTGGTAAAACATCACTTGGGCAATCTATAGCGCGTTCAACTGGTCGTAAGTATGTTCGTATGGCGCTTGGCGGCGTACGTGATGAAGCTGAGATCCGTGGTCATCGTCGTACTTATATTGGTTCAATGCCAGGTAAGTTAATTCAAAACATGACAAAAGTGGGCGTTAAAAATCCGTTATTTTTGTTAGATGAAATCGATAAAATGTCATCAGACATGCGTGGCGATCCAGCATCAGCACTATTAGAAGTGCTTGACCCTGAGCAAAATAGCCACTTTGCCGATCATTATCTTGAAGTAGATTACGATTTATCTGATGTTATGTTTGTAGCAACATCAAACAGCTTTAACATTCCTGGCCCATTATTGGACCGTATGGAAGTTATTCGTTTATCGGGTTACACCGAAGATGAAAAGCTAAACATTGCAAAAGAGCACTTAATTACTAAACAAGTAAAACGTAACGGCTTAAAAGAGTCTGAAATAGTTATCGAAGATAGTGCAATTATTGGCATTATTCGTTACTACACACGTGAAGCGGGCGTACGTAACCTAGAGCGCGAAATTTCAAAACTATGCCGTAAAGCAGTTAAAAATATCTTACTTGAAAAAGACACTAAAACAGTGACTATCAATCAAGATAACCTAGAAGACTTTTTAGGTGTGCAACGCTTTGATTATGGTAAAGCTGAAGATGGCGACCGTATTGGTCAAGTTACAGGTTTAGCATGGACAGAAGTTGGCGGTGATTTGCTAACAATCGAATGTGCGGCTGTACCAGGTAAAGGTAAACTTACTTATACCGGTTCACTGGGCGATGTAATGCAAGAGTCGATTCAAGCGGCAATGACGGTAGTACGTAATCGCGCAGATACATTTCGTATTAATAGCGATTTTTACGAAAAACGTGATATTCACGTTCACGTACCAGAGGGCGCAACACCTAAAGATGGTCCTAGTGCGGGCGCAGCAATGGTAACAGGTCTTGTATCTAGCTTAACGGGTAACCCTGTACGAGCAGATGTTGCAATGACCGGTGAAATTACGCTACGTGGTGAAGTACTTCCTATTGGTGGCTTAAAAGAGAAATTATTGGCGGCGCATCGTGGTGGAATTAAAACAGTAATCATTCCAAAAATTAACGAACGTGACTTAAAAGAGATTCCAGAGAATGTGCTGGCAGGTCTTGATATTCACCCAGTTACTTGGATTGACGAGGTGTTAAAGCTTGCTTTAGTGCATCCTGTTGAGAGTTTTTCGGTCGAAACACCTAAAAACCAAGAAAAAAGCTAAAAAAAGTGCTTTTTAGGGCTTTTCAAATCTAAACGGTATGATAAGTTAAGCACTGGTTTTCAAGCCTAGCCCTTATGGGGCGTAGGCTTAAGAAAAATATAATCATGTGAGCATTAAAAGTTTGCTCTACAATTTTCAAAAAAGTGATGTTAGTTTAAAAAACCATCGCTCTTGATAATAACAATGAAAGAGGATGATATTGTGAATAAATCTCAATTAATCGATCAAATCGCAGCTGATGCTGACATTTCTAAAGCGGCTGCAGGTCGTGCACTAGATTCATTCATCGAATCTGTATCTGGCGCGCTAAAAGAAGGCGACTCAGTTGCACTTGTTGGTTTTGGTACTTTCTCAGTACGTGACCGTGCTGCACGTTCAGGCCGTAACCCGCAAACTGGTGAAACAATCCAAATTGCTGCTGCAACTATTCCAGCTTTTAAAGCCGGTAAAGCGCTTAAAGACGCAGTAAACTAATCACTGTTTTAAACACATTAGTTATGGCGAGTGTAAAGTTACTGATTCACCACAACAGATGAATTAAGTAACTTTACCGCCAGTTACTTCAAGTGAAAAAGCGTATCTGGTAAGATACGCTTTTTTTACATGTGACAAGGTAAAATACCTTGATCAAAAAGAGATAAACAAATGCTTGAGAAAATCAGAGAAGGTTCGCAAGGACCTGTAGCCAAAATAATTTTAGGCGCGGTGATTTTATCTTTTGCCTTAGCAGGGATCGGTAGTTACTTAGGTCAAACCACAGAACAACCCGTTGCTGAAGTAAATGGAATTAAAATTAGTCAAACCGATTTTAACCGTGCTTACCAAAATGAACGTAGCCGTTTAGAGCAACAATTTGGTGAATACTTTACACAAATTGCCGCTGATCCAAATTACATGGCGCAAATTCGCCAAGGTGTAGTTGACCGCTTAGTACAACAAGAATTGCAATCACAGCTAGCGGCTGATTTAGGCCTTCGCGTAAGCGACGAAAGTGTACGTAAAACAATTTTAGAGCTACCGTACTTTCAAATTGGTGAAAAGTTTAATAACGATCGTTACTTACAAGTAATTCGTCAAATGAACTTTCAACCAGATGCTTTTCGTGAATACTTACGTAAAGATATGACACGTAGTCAGGTTGTATCAGCTGTTGCAGGTACAGACTTTGCCCTAGAGAGCGAGCTCAAAAGCGCAATTGCTCTACAGCAGCAAACTCGTAGTATTGACTACTTAGTCATTAATAAAGAAGCGCTTGCCGCGGACGTAGAAGTATCAGAGCAAGAAGTGTCTGATTACTACGAGCTAAACGCATCACAATTTTTATCTCCAGAGCTTATTTCAGTAAGTTATATTGAGCTTAAAGCAGCAGATATTAATGTTGAATCGGTAACCGGGGATGACGTTAAAGCGTATTACGAGCAAAACAAAGCGCAGTACATAGAACCTGAAAAACGTCGCGTATCACATATCTTAATTGATAACAGTGAAGACGATGATGCAGCAAAAGAAAAAGCCAATGCACTTCATGCACAACTAGAGCAAGGTGCAGACTTTGCTGAGTTAGCACAATCATCATCTGACGATATCGTTAGTGGCGAAATGGGCGGCGACCTTGAATGGATTGAACGTGACGTAATGGACCCTGCATTTGAAGATGCGACTTTCGCACTGCAAAACAAAGGTGACATTTCTGAGGTTGTTGCTTCTGAGTTTGGTTATCACATAATTAAACTTACAGACATTCAACCACAACAAGTTAAAGCGTATGACGATGTTAAAGCTGACTTACGTGCTGAATTAGAACAAGCTGAAAAAGTAGATGCATTTTACGAAAAGCAAACAGAAATGGGCGCACTTGCATTTGAAATTTCAGACCGCTTAGACGACGCTGCAGAAGTTGCTGAAGTTGAAGTTAAATCTACACCTCTTTTAGCACTTAATGCTCTACCAGAGCCTTTAAACAGCCCTGCAGTTGTAGCAGCACTAACATCAGTTGATTTACTTGAAGATAAAGTAAACTCTGAAGTTATTGAGCTTGGTGAGGAGCATGCAATTATTGTTCGTATTAACGAGCATAAACCTGCTGCTACTA
This sequence comes from Pseudoalteromonas sp. NZS71, assembly GCF_015864715.1. Classification (NCBI taxonomy): domain Bacteria; kingdom Pseudomonadati; phylum Pseudomonadota; class Gammaproteobacteria; order Alteromonadales; family Pseudoalteromonadaceae; genus Pseudoalteromonas; species Pseudoalteromonas sp. NZS71. The sequence continues at coordinate 56,350 of NZ_JADYWS010000027.1, forward strand.
AAGCGCTGGATGAAGTAAGCGAGCAAATTAAAGCGCGTTTAGTTAATGAAAAATCATCTGAGCTTGCTAAAGAAAAAGCGCGTAGCTTATTTGCAGAAGTACAAGCAGGTAAGAGCTTAAACGATGTAGCTAACGAGCAGAGCTTAACACTTCGCCAAGAAGCGCAGTTAACACGTCAAAGCTACACTGTTTCACCTGCTATTGTGACTCAAACATTTAAAATGGCTCACCCAGCAGGTTCTGTGGTAGTTGAGCTTGTTAATTTAAATAATGGTGATGCAGCAATTGTTGCGCTTAAGTCGGTAACAGATGCACAAGTTGCAGCTAATATTGACCCTCAAGCAAAACAAAGCATTACTATGGCGCAAGCTAATAAAAACTACATGGTATTTATTGAAGCGCTTAAAGCAAATGCTGAACTTAACTTACCAACGGCTACACAAACTGTTGAATAATTAATTTTAGCTCATAAAGAAAGGCGCTTTTAAAGCGCCTTTTTTATTGTCTTAAATAAAGTTGGTACATTACCAATTCGCTTAATTAAGTATTATTGCGGATTGGTATTAATTACCTCTGGCAATAAACTCAATTCGATTGCCGCTAGGCTCTCTTATCATCATATGTTGGGTTGGACCTTTACCTAAGTTTTCTGGTGCAAACTCTATAATAATATTATTTTGCATTTTTAAGTGTGTATGTAGCTCGCTTAACTTTTTGATACTTTCTACACTGAGTGCTAAATGGTGTAAGCCCACATTTTCTGCCCGATTAAACTCCACACGTTTTTCATCATTTTTTACGCGCCATAATGTAATGGTTATTTTATTGTTTGATAAAAAATAAGCGGGGTAGGTTGGATCACTTCCTAGCGTTTTAAAACCAAGTACATCAGTAAAAAATGCTTTGGATGCATTTAAGTTTGATACGGTTAAACCTAAATGATCAACGCCACCAACCCAACTTTTAGAGGTAGAGTTTTCGTCAGCTATTGAGGTTGTTGATAGCAGTAGTAACGCTAATGATGAAATGCCTGTGAGTAATGTTTTTTTTAGCATAGATCCTCTTTATGGTTTTAGTTGTTAAATTGCGCATTTAACAAAGACCTTCATAAAGGAGATTACATTACACGCTAGGTTGCGTTTAGCAGCTCAGTAATCGCTGCGTTACTTTTGATTGGGGGTTTTGAAAAACATCTTCAGTAGGGCCGTATTCAACTACTTCGCCTTTATCGAGTACAACCACAAAATCACTGATGTGGCGCACTAGACTTAAATGATGGGTGATCATCACATATGTAAGGCCTGTGTCGCGCTGCAGCTTAAGTAATAAATTCACTATTTGCGCGCGTATAGAAGGGTCTAAAGACGAAACAGCTTCATCAAGCACAATCACCTTAGGATCTAAAATTAATGCACGAGCAAACGCAACACGCTGTAGTTGCCCCACACTAAACATATGCGGGTAGTAGTGTTTATGATCGATTAACAAACCCACCTTTGAAAGCGTTGCATCAATCTTTTCAGTGCGTTCACTAGCATCAAGTTCAGTATTATATTGCAGGCAATCATCAAGCATTTCGCCAATGGTTAACCCCGGGTTGAGCGATGCAGCTGAATCTTGAAAAATCATACGAATATGGCGACATTGATTATCGCGTACGCCATTATCTTCGATAATATTATTCTCGAGCAAAATTTGCCCGCTATCAGCAGTATCAGCTCCAGAAAGTAGTTTTGCTAATGTACTTTTACCTGCACCTGTTTCACCAATTATGGCAATACTTTCGCCTTTACCGACACAAAATGAAATATTTTTAAGTACTTCAAACTTTTTACGTGAAAAAAGCCCAGCTCGCACATTGAATGTTTTTGAAAGCGCTTGTACTTTTAGTAGCGGCTGCATTATTTCATGTCCTTAATTAACGGAAAATGGCACGCATAACTATGACCATGATGCTTAGTAAGAGTGGGAGTTACCACGCAGGCTTTTTGTGCTTGCGGGCAGCGTGGCCCGAGGCGGCAGCCAATAGGCAAATGTTGCAGAGTAGGGATAGTCCCTTTAAGTGCATAAAAAGGTTCTTTATGCGCTAAACCTTGTTCGTAGTCAGGCAAGCTTTTTAGTAATGCTTGCGTGTATGGATGGCGAGGCTGTTTAAATATTTCATGGGTTGGGCCTGCTTCAACCATTTGCCCGCAATATAAAACATGAATGCCATGCGACCAATGTGCAATCTCTTCAAGTTCATGAGAGATCATCAAAATAGACATGTTTTTAAGTTGGTTTAAGCTTTTTAGTAATCTAAATACTTGTGCGCGAGTTGTGCTCTCAAGCGCTGTAGTTGGCTCATCTGCTATCAATAGCTTTGGAGTGCGTGCAATGGCCATTGCAATCATTACTTTTTGACATACGCCTTCTGAGAGCTCATGAGGGTAACTACTTAGTACTGCTTCGTGGTTTTTAATGCCCACTTTATGAATAAGCGCTTTTACTCTGTCTTTTCTCTCGCGGTTGCGCTTTAAAAAGAAACCTTTAGTTGCGATCTCTGGCAATGTTTCGGCAATTTGGTCAAATATTTTAGCGGTTGGGTCAAGGCAGCGACTTGGATCTTGATAGATCATCGCTATATCTTGGCTTACTATTTTACGGCGTTTCTCTGGACTTAAACGCATTAAGTCTACGCCGCGCCAATGAATACGGTCGGCAGTAATGTCCCAGCGTTCGTTCAATACACCAATAATCGCTTTTGCTATTAGGCTTTTACCAGAGCCAGACTCGCCCACAAGCGCATGTACTTCGCCCTCTTTTAAGCTAAAGCTCACTCTGTCTACGGCTCTAATTACAGTTTCAGAGGTACGTAGTTCAATTGTTAAGTTACGAACATCGAGTAATTGCATTTAATCAGCCTTACGTGCTTTTAGCACTTGTCGCAGGCCATCGCCCACTAAATTAGTAGATAACACGGCTAAAAATAACAGCACACCAGGTAGCGCTACAGTCCACGGCGCTAAATAAATAAGGCCTAAGTTTTCGGCTAATATTGCGCCCCATTCGGTCGTTGGTGGCTGAGCCCCTAATTTTAAAAATCCCAGTGCTGAAATATCTAATATAGCGGTAGAAAGCGCCATCGTGAATATAACCACAATATGCTCATAAATATTAGGGAAAATACCGCGCGATATAATATGCCAATTAGACGCACCATCGAGTCTAAACGCAGTAATGTAGTCTTTACTTAATTCATCAACAATCAGGTTACGCACTGAGTGAATAAACTGCGGCAGTAGCGCTAAAATAATTGCCCATACCGTATTCATTAAACCCGGGCCGAGTATGGCGATTATTATTATTGCCAATAACAAAGAAGGAATAGAAAGCGTTATATCAAGTAAGTGATTTAAAAAGCTTGAACGCAGTCCTTTACTAATCCCTGCAAAAGTACCCACTAATACACCAAAAATAGTCGTGATCAGGGCAGCTACGACAGAAAGACCAAATGTATACGTAGCACCATTCATTAAGCGCGAGAGTACATCACGGCCTAAATCATCGGTGCCTAAAATAAAGCGTACATCGCCCATTTCTCGCCACGATGGCGGAATAAGTAGTGCATCGCTATGCTGTTGATTTACACCATAGGGGGCTAAAAAAGGAGCGGTGGCGGCCAATAATGCAAACGCCATAAATATCCATAAACCAACCAAAGCAGGGTGGTTATTTTTAAACTTTCGCCAAAATCGCGCGAGTGGCGATTTATTCGACTCTTCAGAAAATAAATTAAACTTTGCCATGGGCCTGATTCCGCGAGAGTGGATCGAATAAAGTGTAAGTAAGCTCAGCTGTAATAGAAGCTAAAATAACAAATAAAGACACTGCCATTAACCCGCCTTGAATTGCAGGAAAGTCACGCTGATAAATACTATCGATTAACCATCGGCCAATACCCGGCCACGAAAAAATAACTTCGGTAATCATCGCAAGCGTTATTAGCGTACTAAATTGCAAACCAATTTGCTTAATTACCGGCAGTAATGCATTGCGCAGTGCATGGTGCATGATAAGTTGGCGGCGATTAAGGCCTTTTGCCCTAGCTGTTTTAATAAAGTTTTGATCCATTACTTTAAGCATAGACTCGCGAGTAAAGCGCACTAATACAGTGGTTGGATACATAGCCAGTACAATAGTCGGAAGTGTTAAATGGCGCAGCGCATCAACAAAGGCCATTCCTTTATATGGAAAGCCAGCCAGTGCAATATCAATTAAAATAAACCCAGTACTGGCGGGTATTTCGTAAAGGAGCCCCATTCTTCCCGACATAGGAAACCAGCCAAGCTTTAATGAAAAAACCATTATTAATAACAATGCGAGCCAAAATACAGGCATTGAATAACCCACCATAGTGGTAGAGTTTATAAGCTTGTCGGGCCAACGTTTATGATAGCCAGAGCCTAAAATGCCAGTCGGTACACCAATAAAAACCGATACTATTAATGCGTATACGCTTAGCTCTAAAGTAGCCGGTAGCAAATCAACAATATGGCTAAACACACTATTACCAGAAGCAAATGAAAGCCCCCAATCACCCTGAAATATTCGCCCTAAAAAGGCAATGTATTGCATAAAGTAATTGCTGTTATATAAATATTTGTCTTCAAGCTCACTATGCTGTGCAAAGTTACTACTTGGTATGCCGCTTAAATTACTTAGCGGATCACCGGGAAATAAATACGCCAGTGAAAACGTAAATACGCTGAGCATCAGTATCATAAAAAAGAACAAACCAAGGCGACGTAAAATATAATCTAAGATCATTATTTTTTCCTCGCATTGGCAAGCGAAATAGCGCCAAACGGGCCAAGTGTTATGCCTTCCACATCGGCGCTACTCGCTTGAAAGCGCAGGCCATGAGCAATCGGTAATAACGGCAGCTCTTGAATAATTAAGCTTTGTGCGTCTTCGTAGTATTTTTTACGTTTGTTTAAATCAGTGGTGTCTAGTGCTTGAGTAAGCAATAAGTCAAATTGGGGATTACACCAGTTTGCTGGGTTTTTACCACTAAAAGTAGCGGTACAACTCAGTAGTGGGCTAAAAAAGTTATCAGGATCGGGTGTATCTGCGGCCCAACCAAGTAATACACTGTCGTGCCTATGCTCGCCAATACGTTGAATAAACGTGTTCCACTCATATTCTACAATGCTTACATTAACGCCCACTTTGCGTAAATCACTTTGCATAAGCTCAGCCATTTTTCGCGCGTTAGGGTTATAAATACGACTCACAGGCATAGCCCATATCGTCATATCAAAGCCATCAGGTAAGCCTGCTTCAATAAGTAACTTTTTAGCAAGTTCTGGATCAAACGTAGGTATATCTTCTTGTGGCTCAAACGCCCAAGAGGTTGGCGGCAAAATAGATTGTGCGCGAGTACCGTTACCGTAATAAACCGCCTGCATTATTTTATCTACATCTATTGCGTGTGCGAGTGCTTGGCGTACGCGTAAGTCGTCAAACGGGGCACGTTCTGTATTAAACGCCCAATAACCTATGTTTAAGTTCGTTTCTTTTTCAACGTTTATATCATCACGTTGCGCTAAAATACTCAATTGCGCACTACTTGGATGAGCCGTTACATCGCACTCTTTAGTCAGCATTTTTGCTATACGCGTAGTGCCGTTAGGGGTTATGTCGTAAACCAATTGTTCAAGTGCAACGTCGTGCTTCCAGTAAAGTGGATTACGGTAAAAGCGTACAAGGTGATCTCGGCGGTATTCTTTGTAAATATACGGGCCGGTGCCAATAGGGTACTGATCAAATAAGTTTTCTTGGTTTTTTTTCTTAAGTTCCATGGCGTATTCTTCTGAAAGTACCACGGCAAAGTCGGTGGCCATATTAGCTAAAAAGCTGCTTTCAGGATTAAACAATTCAAAACGCACTTGGTAGTCAGACACGCGCACAATTTTACGAATAAGTTGATCAATCCCCACACTTTGAAAATACGGGTAATTGGCATCGCCCACAAAGTGATATGGATTGTATACATCGAATAATCGGCTAAAGGTGAATATAACGTCGTCGGCGTTAAAATCCCGCGATGGGGTAAAATAAGAAGTTGTATGAAACTTTACATCTTTACGCAAGGTAAAGGTAACCGATTTACCATCTTTACTAATTTTCCAATCGGTCGCTAACTCACTTTGAAATTCTGCCGTAACAGGGTCAATGCTAATTAAACGGTCGTATAATTGGTTAGCAATTATATCAATAGTTGAACCGGTGGTCGTGACTTGCGGATTAAACGACACAGGGTTAGCTTCAGCGCAATAAACTAAGCCTTGGTTTTTTTCTTCTATGATTTCTTCTTTGCTATCAAGGCAACCAACTAAAGTGGTGGCAAGCAAAACAAGTAATAATTTATGCACCCGCATAACCTCTGACTATTGTTGATCCAACAAGTTGTATTTTTTAAGATAACCACGTAATTGATGATACGTTAAACCAAGTACTTCTGCAGTTTTCTTTTGATTAAATTGGCTATGTTCGAGCGCTTTATTAATCATGTTTATTTCAAAGTCGTTTGAGCGCTCTTTTAAGCTGCACGGAAATTGAATATCGACGGCGATATTACTGCTTGTTTGAGTAATCGGCGGCGCAACAACAATAGGCTCGGCATTAACAGTTTGAGCCGCTATAGGTGCTTTAATGCGCGCTTTTGGTCTAAATGGGCTATCGAATGGGTCTAAAATAATCTGGTGAACGGGGATATGTTCACTACCGTGGCGATACAAACTGCGTTCAACCACATTTTTAAGTTCACGAATATTACCAGGCCAATCATAACTAAGCAGTGTTTCTGTTGCGCTTCGGGTAAAACCGCTAAACAGTTCCCACTCTAAATCGCGTGCCATATTCATCGCAAACTGCTCAGCAAGAAGCATAATATCGTCTTGGCGTTCGCGCAGTGGCGGCAGGGTAATTACATCAAAGGCAAGGCGATCGAGTAAGTCACTTCTAAATTCACCTTGCTCAGCTAAATAAGGGAGGTCTTCGTTTGTGGCACACACTAAGCGTGTATCTACTTTTACAGTTTGTTTGCCGCCAACACGTTCAAACTCACCGTATTCTATAACGCGCAGCAGTTTTTCTTGTACCATAGCTGAGGTATTAGCTAATTCATCTAAAAACAGTGTGCCGCTGTTAGCGCGTTCAAAACGACCTTCGTGGCGTTTGCTTGCCCCCGTAAAAGCACCGCTTTCGTGGCCAAACAATTCACTTTCGAGTAAGTTTTCGTTAAGTGCTGCACAGTTAAGTTTTACGTAGTTTTGATCCCAACGCTTTGATAAAAAGTGTAAGCGTGCTGCTATTAGCTCTTTACCTGTGCCGCGTTCACCAATAATAAGTACCGGTTTATCTAAATTAGCCAGTTGCGATACCTGATCTAATACAGACAGAAAGCTATCTGATTGGCCGAGTAAATTATCCTGTTGGCGATATTGGCTCATATTTCCTAACTCTTGGTCATTTTTACTAACAGTTAGTGTATTTCATAAGTCGGGATAACTAAAGAAATTTGTATATTTAGTTTAACGTAATGAAAATAAAGTGTATTTTAACTTTTAAAAAGTTGGCAAGCATATTGATACTAGTTATAGCAGACTAACTAAGTTTTAATTACAGAGGTAAATGTTATGGGAATTTTTTCACGTTTTGCAGATATTGTTAATTCTAATATCAACGCCATTTTAGATAAAGCAGAAGACCCAGAAAAAATGGTTCGTCTGATTATTCAAGAAATGGAAGACACGCTTGTTGAAGTACGTTCTACATCAGCTAAAACATTGGCTGAGAAAAAAGAAATTGTACGCCGCTTAGATACGCTTAAAGCACAGGTAAGCGATTGGCAAGATAAAGCCGAACTGGCTTTAAGTAAAGACCGCGACGATTTAGCGCGCTCAGCCCTACTTGAAAAGCAAAAGTCGGCAGATGCCGTTGCTTCAGTAGCGAGTGAACTTGAACATGTAGAGTCTCATATCGAGAAATTACAGCAAGAAGTAACGACACTACAAGAAAAGCTAGCAGATGCGAAATCTCGTCAAAAGGCAATTATACTTCGCCAACGTTCGGCTGAGTCGCGCCTTGAAGTGAAAAAGACACTTGATAGCTCAAAAGTAGAAGACGCACTTAATCGCTTTGAACGTTACGAAACTAAAATTGATGGACTAGAATCTCAAATTGAGTCTTACGATTTAGGTAAAAAGACGTTAGCAGACGAAATTGCTAATCTACAAAAAAATGAAAAGATAGATGATGAGCTAGCCGAACTTAAAAAGAAGCTAGCTGATAAATAATTACATATAAAAATATATGGGGCCCATGTGCCCCAGCTTAAAAACATCAAAACGGATTGTCAGGAGAGGATTATGTTTGATCCAGAGATATTAGTTGCACCATTTATCTTGTTTATGATTTTTGTTGCTCCACTGTGGCTAATTTTGCACTACCGTAGCAAAAAGCAAGTAAGCCAAGGTTTAAGTGAACACGAACATCGTCAATTACTTGAGCTTGCGCAAAAGGCAGAAAAAATGGCCGACCGCTTAGAAACACTTGAAGCATTGCTTGATCAAGAGTCACCACAATGGAGACGCAAAGTATGAGTGCCAAACGCGAATTATTAAGAGACCCACAACGCGGTAAAATAGCCGGAGTATGTGCGGGATTAAGTGACTACTTTAATATGGAGTTATGGTTAGTTCGCATTATATTTGTTAGTGCGGTACTGCTAACGGGTGGCCCATTATTTGTGGTAGCGTATATTGCAGCCTGGTTCATTTTAGATAAAAAAGAGCCCGCAACAGTGCAAACTAAAAGCTCAACTAAACATGACGATCCGCTAGAAGTAAAATTTAAAGTATGGCAAAAAGGCGAGCCACCGCGCCGCGCATTGCAAGATTTAAAAGAGCGTTTAACGCGTGTAGATACTCGCCTTCAAGATATGGAGCGCCATGTAACTTCAAGCGAGTTTACGGTGAGCCGTGAAATTAACAAACTTTAAAGGATTTAATAGCACCTTATTTGCAGCGTGATAAATTACGGCAAATTAGGTGCAAGACACTTTATGAGCCAATCATTTGCAAAAAAGACCTTTAAAAGTATTAAAGGCAAAGCACAAAAAGCCCTTCATCGCAGTTTAGACCAACACGTAAAACTTGCCGTAACTGGCCTAAGTGGTAGTGGTAAAACAGCCTTTATTACCGCGCTTGTTAAACACTTAACAACCCAAGCGGACGATAAAAACTTACCTTTTTTTGATGTAATGCGCGAGCACCGCCATGTGGCCACTAAAGTTGTGCCGCAAGAGGCGTTAAAAGTTCCTACGTTTAATTATACGCGCGCGCTAAATTCATTATTACCCAGCGATGGGATGCCTACATGGCCTGCATCAACCGAGCGGATTAATACGCTGCGCTTGGCAATAAAGTATCAAAGTAACGCAGGGTTGCGCGGCCACTTTTCGCCGCAATCAACGCTTTATTTAGATATTATTGACTACCCGGGTGAATGGCTCCTTGATTTACCTATGCTTGAGCAAAGCTATGCTCAATGGTGCGAGCAGCAATACCCGTTATTAACTCAGCCTTCGCGCGTAAAGACATCAAGTGATTTTTTAATGGCCGTTAAGCAACTTGACTTAAACGCTCCCGTTGATGAAAACGCACTTGCTCATATTGCTCAGCTTTATCAAAGCATGTTAGTCGGGCTTAAAAAAGACACCAAACTTGCCATGTTACAACCTGGGCGCATGCTAATGCCTGGCGACTTACAAGGCGCGCCATTGTTATTGTTTTTTCCGGTATCGGGTGAAGTAAATAGTGACGATGTTGTTGCGGGTTCTAATTTAGCGCATTTAATTAAGCGCTTTAACGCTTATATAAAAGAAGTTGTAAAACCATTTTATAATGAGCACTTTAGACACTTCGATCGCCAAATCGTACTTGTAGATGTACTTAGTGCGCTAAACGAAGGGCACGAAACACTCCAAGAGCAAAGCTGTGTAATAAACCAATTACTCGCACACTTTAATTACGGTGAGTCAGGCTTTTTTAAACGTTTATTTAAGCCCAACATAGACAAAATATTATTTGCAGCTAATAAATCAGATCACATAAGTGCTAAGCACCATAAAGATTTAGCACTGCTACTTGATTCGCTCGTGCATGAGCAAAGCAATCATTTAAAGTTTGATGGTGTAAAAATAGAAACCATGGCTATGTCGTCAATTACAGCAACGCAGCCGCGCCAAATTGCCGACAAAGGCCAAACGCTTGACTGCATTTACGGTAAACCATTACACGAGCCTGATTGGCTTACGTATTTACCGCCGCAACCTCCCTCGCGGATGCTTAATAAAAGTGAGTGGCCAGCACAGGGATTTGAGTTTTTATCGTTCTCTCCAATGCCGAGCCCCGATAAACAACTAAAACATATTCGATTAGATCATGTCATGCAGTACCTGCTAGGAGACAAATTAACATGAGTGAGTCAAACCAACCATTTCAAGCAGGGCGTCGCATAGATACGCAAAGCATTGAGCAAAACGAACCCGTTTTAGCACCTGCAAAAATTATTCAGCACGGACAAAGTGATTACGAAGAACTTGAAGATGAAGCACTAGAGCCAGAAATAGATCTAGAACCTGTGTACAAAAAGTCAAAGTGGCAAACGCTTAAAGGTGTTTTTGCTATTAGTTTTATAGTACTGGTGCTTTTAGAGTTTGCGTACTCGTTAGTATTTGCTTTCGAGCAGTCAATTATTTTAGGCAGCGTTTATTTAACCGCGGTTGTAAGTGGCGTGCTGCTAATAGGGCGCTTATTGTGGCGAGAGTACCGAATGCTGCGCAGTTTAAAGCGTAACCAATTGCACCGAGTTGAAGCCGACAGGCTTTTAAACAGCGAGCAAGTAGGCGGTGCATTACCTTGGCTTGAAAAGCTCAATAAACACCAGGAGCTTGATAATTTTGAAACCTTTAAAAACCAAGTAGCGATGCATCACAGCGACAAAGAAATAATGACGCTGTACGCCAATAGTTTATTAATAACCCAAGACACCAAAGCTAAAAAGCTTATAAATCGTTTTGCGACTGAATCTGCACTGCTAGTTGCCCTAAGCCCACTTGCGCTGGTGGATATGATGGCTGTGCTTTGGCGCGGTACTAAGTTAATAGAACAAATTGGTAAAATTTACGGCATTGGTTTTGGCTACGCGAGCCGTATAAAGTTATACCGTATGCTGATAAAACAAGTGATGTTTGTAGGCAGTGCTGAGCTTGTATCTGACCTTGCTGCAACTGCACTAAGTGCTGAGCTTTTAGGTAAGCTTTCGGGGCGGGCTGCGCAAGGTGTCAGTGCCGGTATTTTTACAGCGCGTATTGGTTACAAAGCAATGGAGCTTAGTCGCCCATTACCAAGGCTTGAAAACAAACGCAGCTTGTTAAAAGGCACTGTGCAAAGCATCGCAGGTAAAATTATGAGCCGTAAAAAGGCGGAACCAACACACTAGGGTCTGTTGAACTTTCTAGGTTAAATTTGCAGCAGTCTGTTTGGTATTTAGGCAAGGCAGAGCCTATGTAGTGTGGTTATTCCCCATAAATGGGTGATAACGTAGCATTAATGCCAAACATGCGCTGCCCAAAGGGTTCTTCCTAGGGGCTATTTACTCTTTGTTGCTCGGCTTTTACTTAGCCCACTAGGTTACAAACCTCGCGCCGCGATTAAATAGCCCCTAGTTTGAACAAATTTTAATCCGCAAAGATCAACAGACCCTAGATTAGCAGTGGCAATATTTGTGTACAAACGTGCGCTGCACGGTTTTTACACAAATAGCCATCTGAGCATCCGGCATGCTTGCTGTTTGTAAGCGCATACGTTTTGATTGTTGAATCGCAAAAACATAATAATCAAAAAATGAGCCTACAATGAGCAAGCATCATATAAACACCCAGTGTATTCACGGACCACAAAAAGCAAACGACCCGCACGGCGCACTCACTTCTCCTTTGTATCAAACCTCTACCTTTCATTTTGAAAATGCCGCACAAGGTGCTGCGCGTTTTGCAGGCGACGAACCTGGCTATATTTATACGCGTTTAGGAAACCCTACAACCACAGAACTTGAACAAAAAGTTGCTCAACTCGAGAGTTGTGAAGCAGCAGCTGCAACCGCAACGGGTATGGGGGCTGTATCTGCCTCAGTACTGAGCTTTTTATCGCAAGGAGATCACCTTGTTGCTTCAAGTGCTTTGTATGGTTGTACCTTTGCGTTTTTCTCGCATATGTTGCCGCGCTGGGGAATCGAAGTCACTTTTGTTGATATGACCAACGAGAACGAACTACGCGCTGCCATCAAACCTAATTCAAAAATGATATTTGTAGAAACGCCAATCAACCCCACTATGGCGGTGATTGATTTGGCACTCATTGGCGCAGTTGCTAAAGAGCACAACTTAATTAGTGTGGTCGACAACACCTTTTTAACGCCGCTACTGCAATCGCCCAAAAAATACGGTATCGACATAATAATGCACAGTGCGACCAAGTACTTAAACGGCCACGGAGACGTAGTCGCCGGTATTGTATGTGGATCGCTTGAGCACATAACACACATTAAAATGACCGTACTAAAAGACATTGGTGCAACTATAAGCCCGCACGATGCATGGCTAATTAATCGAGGCCTAAAAACACTCGCTATTAGAATAGAGCGCCATTGTCAAAGCGCACAAACAATAGCCGAATATCTAGAAGCGCACCCACAAGTAAGCACCGTATATTACCCGGGGCTTAAATCGCACCCAGGTTATAAGTTTATTGGTAATCAAATGAAAGCCGCTGGTGGTGTTATTGCGTTTGAAATAAAAGGCACGCTACAAGATGGCGCACAATTTATTGATAGTATGAAACTTTGTACACTTGCAGTAAGCCTTGGCGACGCTGAAACACTGATTCAGCATCCTGCATCTATGACTCACTCGCCTTATACGCCAGAGGAGCGAGCCGCCGCTGGAATAAGTGATGGGCTGATCAGACTCTCGGTTGGGCTTGAAGATGTTAACGACATTATTAGTGATTTAAACCAAGCTTTTACTAAAATTGGTTAGGTGTAATTAATTGTATACACATAAAAACAAGCTACAGGCCTTTATTTAAAGGTCTGTATTTTTAGTGTGCCACAGGTGTAATTTTAACTTTACGATTAAGGTGATCACGCCAAATACTGATATTAGCCTGTCTATTAAACTTTTCTTCACTTTTGCATAGTATGGGGTCATTCGATATTCAATAGGTTTGAGTATCACACTGACACCGATTTAGGGCTCACACCCAAGAAGGTACTTATGGCTAAAGCAAGTAAATACACATCCAAAACACCAGACGAAAATGGTGTTATACACTGGAGTGATGAAGAAAATAAAATTTGGTCTGAGCTTGTAGCGCGCCAACTTGCATGCATTGAAGGCAAAGCCTGCAACGAGTACATGCAAGGGTTAAAAAAGATTAACCTGCCGCACGATCGTATCCCGCAGTTAAGCGAACTAAACGAAGTGTTACTAGCCACTACCGGTTGGCAAGTTGCACCAGTACCTGCGCTTATCGACTTTGATGAGTTTTTTAGATTACTGGCAAACAAGCAGTTTCCGGTAGCTACATTTATTCGTAGCCGCGAAGAATTTGACTACCTACAAGAGCCAGATATTTTTCATGAAATATTTGGCCATTGCGCCATGCTAACTAACCCTGACTTTGCCGAGTTTACGCATAAGTACGGGCAATTAGGTTACGCAGCGCAGAAAAAAGACCGTGTATACCTTGCGCGTATATACTGGTTTACGGTTGAATTTGGTTTAATGCAAACCGAAGATGGCCTGCGTATTTACGGCGGTGGTATTTTATCAAGCCCAGGTGAAACTCAGTACGTATACTCTAATACGCCAGAAATCAGCCCAATGAATGTGCTTGATGTACTGCGTACTCCGTACCGTATTGATATTATGCAACCACAGTACTACACCATAAATTCGATTCATGATCTGTTTGATATATCGCAAATGGATATTATGACTTTGGTTGAGCGAGCTAAAGAGCTTGGTTTGCACGACCCAAAATTTCCACCCAAAGAAAAATTAGCCAGTTAAACATTAATGCTAAAAAAGCTAAAAGTAAGGATTTAGAATGTCTTCATTAAGTGCACAAAAATGCGAAGCCTGTCATGTAGATGCGCCAAAAGTATCTGACGAAGAGTTAGCACAATTAATTACTAAAATCCCAGACTGGGTACCAGAAGTACGCGACGGCATTATGCAGCTAGAGCGTGTTTATAAATTTAAAAACTTCAAACAGGCTATCGCATTTACTAACAAAGTAGGCGACATGGCAGAAGACGAAGGCCATCACCCTGGTTTATTAACCGAGTGGGGCAAAGTAACGGTTACATGGTGGAGCCATTCAATTAAAGGCCTACACAAAAACGACTTTATTTGCGCAGCTAAAACAGACGACGTATTTAACGCGCTGTAAACCACACTAATTGAGCAAACCAACAAAAGCACTTATTTTATAAGTGCTTTTTTATTCGTTTAATGGAAGTGTTTAGTTGTCAGCTATCAGTGACGAGCTCATTGTTAATTTTACTTATAGTTTTATAAGGTATTTATTAATCTCATTACTGTATTCGATTTTATATACATCTGTAGCTGAATTTGGATTTTCAGTCCAGAATGTCACTAATTCTAAAAATTCGTTATTATTGTCATCGAGATTTTGATAATCAATTAACATACCATCTTCTGGAACCTCTATAATCCTTACAGAACTTGGGTACCTTATTCCATACTTTAATTTTTCATTACCTTCTTCTTTTATTATGCTAAAGAAAATACCCTTTTCTTTATACGTTTGCGGTATGTAAATTACTTTCCCTGCCAGGTAAAGACAATCGTCTATAGTAATACCAACCTAGATTCAAATTGTAAGTGCATAACTTGTTTTGGCTAGATTAAGTGGTCAGTTGCTCATAAGCTAACTGCTTTTT
>NZ_JADYWS010000028.1:0-63589 GCF_015864715.1 Pseudoalteromonas sp. NZS71
TTCGTTAATCATAATGTGCCCTCAAACAAGATTTGAAGATCTGATCATGACATTGAGATTTAGTTCAAAAAAATCCCCGCTAATTTCTTAGCAGGGATTTGTGTATAAGAGACAGCTATTAGCGCCTTTTTTAGTTAGTTAAAAACTTACTTATAGTTTTCGTAAATTTTATCGAGCGGTTCTGATAAACCACTTTCTTGCACTATACGTACATGTTCACGTTTTAATTCGCGTGCACTAGTCACACCACAAGAATGAGCTATTAGCCCAGCTCCGTAATGAATGTATTTATTATAGTTAGCTACTCGCTGCGCTTTATCAGCTACATTTAAACCACGTTGCAAACGCTCGTTATGCGTAGTGATACCCGTCGGACAGGTATCTTTATTACATTGCATTGCCTGAATACAGCCCAGTGCAAACATATGCCCCCGAGCCGATACAACAAAATCAGCACCGAGCGCTAACGCCCAAGCAACCTTTGAAGGAACAATTAATTTACCTGAGGCGATTATTTTAATACGATCTCGCAGCCCATGTTTTTCAAGCATGTTAACTACAAGCGGTAAACTTTCGCGCAGTGGTAAACCCACCGAATCCATAAGCGGTTGTGGTGCTGCGCCCGTACCACCATCAGCACTATCTATGGTAATAAAGTCAGGTGCAGACTCTATACCACGGTGGTTTATTTCAGCGAACAACGTTTCTAACCATCCGTAAGCACCAATTACCGCTTTAAAGCCTGTAGGCTTTCCTGTCGCGTTACGTACAGTGGCAATCATATCGAGAATATCGGCTGGGTTTTTAATTTCAGGATGACCATTGGGGCTAATAGAATCTTGCCCTTCTGGTATACCCCTAATTTTAGCTATTTCGGCGTTGACTTTGCGCCCTGGTAACATACCACCTTTACCTGGTTTTGCGCCTTGGCTCATTTTAAGTTCAAACATTTTTACTTGTTCGTGAGCCGCTATTTCTTTAAGTTTTTCAGTACTTAAATTACCGTGCTCGTCTCGTGCACCATATTTAGCGGTACCAATTTGGAAAACAATATCAGCCCCCCCTTCTAAGTGATAAGGGCTTAACCCCCCTTCACCGGTGTTCATCCAACAACCTGCTAGTTTTGCCCCTTTTGATAAGGCTCGTACAGCTGGCTTTGAAAGCGCACCAAAACTCATACCAGATACATTGAATAACGAGTTGGTTGTGTAAGGTGCTTTACAGTATGGACCCAAAGTAACATTGCTCGGGTCGAGTGCTTCTTCATCTAAAGTAGGAAAAGCACAGTTCATAAACATAACCGTACCTGTTACTTCTAAGCTTTGCGTAGAACCAAACGCAGCTGTACGGTCAACATCTTTTGCTGCACGATAAACCCAGCTTCGCTCTGCGCGGTTAAACGGCATTTCTTCTCTATCTTGAGCAAAAAAGTACTGTCTAAAAAACTCCCCTTGGCGTTCAAAAAAATATCGAAAGCGACCAATAACAGGGTAATTACGTCTAATAGCATGCTTTGTTTGCGTTACATCTCGAATATAAAAAATAATAACAGTAAGCACAACGAACCCGAGTACAACTATAAACATACTTGCAAATATATCGATACTAAACATTATAAAATTGCTCATTTATGACCCTTGGTGATTTTTAAAATAATACCTAATAAATACTGACCGTTTTAATGAACTAAATGGCTCATTATATTTACTAACTTGCTTGCTTAAAATAACAAATACAAACACTTACCAACAAACTAGTAACTTAAATAGCTATAAAAACAACTCAGTACCCATTTTTTAAAATTATACTTATTTACTTTCCAGCTTAACTGATTCATTTTTTATATACATGCGTACTTGTGTTTCTAGCACTGATAAAGGCACTGAACCATGACGTAATATTTGATGATGAAATTCACGAATATCAAAGTTTTTTCCTAGCGCTTGCTCTGCCTCAGCGCGTAAACGCTTAATAGTTAGCTCACCTATTTTGTACGAAAGCGCCTGTGCAGGCCATGTAATATAACGATCGGTTTCGGTTTTAACGTTATGCAACGAAAGCGCTGTATTTTCGCTCATAAAGTTCATGGCACGCTCGCGACTCCAGCCATACGTATGCATACCTGTATCAACAACTAAACGCGCTGCTCGCCACATTTCATACGTCAAACGACCAAAACGGCTATATGGGTCTTGGTAAAAGCCTGCTTCTAAACCTAAATATTCAGAGTAAAGCCCCCAACCTTCGCCAAATGCCGAAAGGTAAGCATCACGACGATAGCTCGGCAGATTTTCAAGCTCTGCATTAAGTGATATCTGTAAATGATGACCTGGCACTGCTTCGTGCAGCGTTAATGCTTCCAAAACATACAAAGGACGCTTATCTAAAGCGTAAGTATTTACCCAATAATACCCTGCTTCATCATCTCGATTAGAGCCTGAATATCGACCGGTTGTGTATTTAGGTGCAATACTGGCCGGTACAGGTGCTACACCATAAGGTTTGCGCGGTAAGGTATGAAATAACTTAGGCAGTTGTGCATCCATTTTTTTAGCAATATAAGATGCTTCTTTTAAAAGCTGCTCTGGTGTTGTAGCGTAAAATTGTGGATCAGTGCGTAAAAAGTGGATAAATTCAGCAAACGTGCCTTTAAAACCTACCTCTGCTATTACGTTTTCCATTTCACTACGAATTCGCTCAACTTCTTTTAAGCCAAGTTCGTGAATCTCTTTAGGTGTCATGTCGGTGGTGGTGTAGTACTTAGCTCTATTTTTATAAAACGCTTCGCCATTAGGTGTTTCTGATATGCCAATACTTGTACGTGCAAAAGGTCGATACTGCTGCGTAAAAAACACTAAGTAACCTTTATAAGATTTTATAACCTCTTTTTTTATAATGATTTTGGCTTTTTGTTGTAGTGCTTTAAATTCACTGTCGCTCAAACCCGCTGTATTAGTTAAAAAAGGTTTATAAAACTCAGATGTAGTTACATCGTCAACAATGTAAGCATTAATTGAATCTTCATAACCTTCCAATACAGCTTTAGGTTGAGTAAGCCCAGTCTCAAGCCCTTTTTTCATCCAATACATGTTTTGCTCAAAAAAGCGCGGAACTTGCGCCAATCGTGCAAGATACACTTGGTAATCTTCCGGGTTTTTATATTGAGAGCTATTTATTATGTACGACAAACCAGAATGAAACCCATATTCAGAGGTGAGCGGCATATAGTGCGCATTAAATACATATTCATCGACACTGTTTTGTACTTGAGCTCGAATAATATCGAAGTTAATTTGATTTTCATCGCTTAGCTTTTCAATATTAATAGTGTCTAATTCAGCAAGTAATCGCGTTTTATTTTTATATTCTTGCGCTAAAAATTCAGGGGATAAATTTGGTAATAAATAACCTTCAACACCACCTACACTATCGTAAGGGTTAATGCTTTCTCTATAATCAACAATACTTTGCGCTACTTTAGTAAATTGTTGATCTGAATTTTGCATGGTCATTTGGCATGCACTTAATGAGCACAAAACCGTGATACCAAATAAAGATTGGCGAAGTGGCTTAATTAAAAAATGATTCATTATAATGTAACTTAGCAGTGTTATTAATTTCATAAAGCTATCGTAGGGTAAATAAATAGCAAGTAAATGAGACCAACTTTAATTAATAAACCTTACTAAAAACAAGTGTATTAAAGTGAAAAGCGACACTAACAGAGTTAATAATAAGCTCAATTGATGAGAAAAACAGCTATCAAGCTGCTAAAGTAAAATTTAAGTTCCCTAACATCTGTTTTTACTTTTAAATAACGCACATAACGATTACTGTAGTAAAAAATAATAAAAAGCTCGGACGCATAACCGCCTCATGGAATGAGATATTCGAATTTGCACTTATGCGTACTTAGTTGGTATTTAAAAAATGATGTTCCATGATTCCATGGCTATTGCACAAGAAAAAATGACCAAAGTGTGTGTTTTTTTAGAGCGTTATGCGCTCCCACCTACGCCGCTGAATTATCAAGTTATTTATGCTTATACCAGTCAAACTAATCTCAAGCTAAATAAAGCTTTAGACCGTGCTATTGCTGTTGAAGACAATATAGATAGCGTTTTAATTGAACAGCTACATTCTGAGTTTTTAAATACTGGGCACAAAGCGCAAGTTAACATGATTCAAAATGTTGATGGTGTTATAAACTCACTTTCTCAAAATTCTCAAGCTACTGAAAAGCAAATAATTCGCTTTGCGGGTCAAGTAAGCGAATGCGTACATTCGCTAGATGAGAACAACATAGAACAAAGCCGTCAAGCGCTTGAAGTACTTCATAATCAAACCGCCGAATTACTCAACCAACATAAGCAATTTAAGCAAGAACTAAGCAAAGCCAAACAACTACACGAAAAAACACAAAAGCACCTAACTCAACTTCGTAAACAGCATATTATTGATAGCCAAACAGGGCTTTATAAGCGCCATTATTTAACGCAACAAACCCAAGTGTGGACTAATCAACAAAAATCTATTTGCGCAATAGCGATTCAAATAGACAACCTTGACCACTTTACTAAAAATTATGGTGATATTATTGGTGAAGTCATTTTGAGTAAGGTAGCTAAGCAAGTGCAAAAATATGTTTTTCAAAGTGGCTTACCTGGTCGCACAGCTAAAGATCAATTTACTGTTTTGCTCGCCGACATCGACCCAGATACGGCCAATGTGATAGCCGAGAAAGTACGAAATGGGGTCGAAAAGCTACGCTTTGTTAGTTCAAAAACAGGTATCAAGCTACCAAGTATTGGCTTATCACTAGGAATTGCACAGCATCAACAAGAAGATGATTTTAATCAGTTAGCAAAAAAAGCATCTCATGCGGCTTTTAAAGCACGTTCATTAGGGCAAAGTAGTTACACTGCAGGGCAATAAATTACCTGATAAATCATATTCAAATTGCACCTACTGCGTACAATAAAGTACACTAACCTCTATTGTCACGATAGAGATTAATCATGAACGAAACCGAACAAAAGACCACGCATTTTGGTTATAAAACAGTAGCCGAGAACGACAAAGCTTCTATGGTTGCTGATGTATTTCACTCAGTAGCTGCAAAATACGATGTAATGAATGATTTAATGTCTTTTGGTGTGCATCGTTTATGGAAACGTCAAACTATTGCAAGCTCAGGTGTTCGTAAAGGCCATCATGTACTCGATTTAGCCGGCGGCACTGGCGACTTAACGGCAAAGTTTAGCCAATTAGTGGGCGAAACGGGTCAAGTTGTTTTGGGTGATATAAACTCATCTATGCTTAAAGTTGGTCGTGAAAAACTGCATAATCTTGGATTAGTGGGCAATATCGACTACGTACAAATGAATGCAGAAATGCTACCGTTCCCAGATAATAGCTTTGATGTGATCACTATTGCCTTTGGCTTACGTAACGTTACCGATAAAGACAAAGCATTACGCTCTATGTACCGCATTTTAAAGCCAGGTGGTCGTTTACTTGTTTTAGAGTTTTCAAAACCAGAGCATGACGTACTTAGTAAAGCTTACGATTTTTACTCATTTAATTTATTGCCTACAATGGGTAAGCTAGTTGCTAACGACAGTGAATCGTATAAGTATTTAGCTGAATCTATTCGTATGCATCCAGATCAAGACACGCTAAAAGCCATGATGGAAGATGCAGGCTTTGAGCAAACAACATACCAAAACCTCACAGGCGGAATTGTTGCGCTGCATCGTGGTTTTAAATATTAAGGCTAGCAGTTATGGCGCTTGAGAAAATAACAAAAAATAATAATGATGCAATGCCATCTGAATTTTTTATGTTACCTAGTTTTGTACTCTCGCTTATTGAGCGTGTACTAAATCAAGCACTTAGCCTTGACCCACAATTATCTCAAAAGCTAAGCGCAGTTAAACATCAGCGCTTAGTGGTTGAAGTAAGAGATTGGCAACAAAGCATCCAACTTGTTTATAGCGCTGAGCAATTACACTTATACAGTGCTCAAAATAATGAAAACGCAGATTGTATGATCAGCGCAGACATAGACACGCTTTTAGCGCTTAAAAACCCAGCTATGCTTACCCAGTTAATTCGCCAAGATAAGCTCGACTTACAAGGCGATTTAAATATTGCGCAAACTTATAGTAATGCGTTTTCAGGCATTGATATTGATTGGCCTGAACAGCTCTCTAGATACATTGGTGATACTCCCGCCCAGCAGTTATATCTGCACTTAAAAAAACTAAAACAAAAGAGCAGCAAAACCAACACTAAAATAAGTACAATGCTTACAAGTTTATGCCAAGATGAGCTCGCAATTACTATTCACCCATTAGAACTTGGGCAATTTAAACAAGAAAATAGAGAACTCAAAGGCCAAGTCGCTGCTGTTGAGCAGCGTATAAATACCCTGTTAAACTCTTTTTCACCTTCAAACACCCGCTAAGGATTTTTTGTGTCGACTGCACGTTTATATAACATCACCAAAACTTTACTTAGCTATGGGCTAGACGAGCTAATTCCAAAACATAAGATCCCTTGGTTTGGTAGAGTAGCTCGTGGCAGTTTGTTTTGGCTGCGTAATCAGCACAAAGAAAAACCTGCAGGGCTACGCTTACGTTTGGCACTACAAGAGCTTGGTCCTGTTTGGATTAAGTTTGGCCAAATGCTCTCAACTCGTCGTGACTTACTCCCTCATGATATCGCTTTAGAGCTTGCATTTTTACAAGATCAAGTTCAGCCATTTGAAGGCGAACTTGCACAAAAAATCATAGAAAAAGCGCTAGAAATTAACGATATAAGTGAATTGTTTAGTGAGTTTTCACAAACTCCACTGGCCTCTGCATCTATAGCGCAAGTACATACAGCAAAGCTTATTGATGAGCAAAGCATTGAACAAGATGTAGTCATTAAGGTTATTAGACCCAATATTTACGAGCAAATTAATGCCGATTTAGCGTTAATGGAAAAGCTCGCTAAGGTACTTGCAAAAGTCCATAACGAATCAAAACGTCTACGCCCCGTTGAAGTGGTTAAAGAATACAAAAAAACACTCCTAGACGAGCTCGATTTAATGCGAGAAGGTGCCAACGGCATTCAACTAAAACGCAATTTTGAAGGCTCTGATTCATTATATATCCCTGCAGTTTACAGTGATTATAGCCGTAGCAATGTGCTGGTAATGGAGCGTATTTACGGTATACCTGTGTCTGATACGAATGCATTACTGGCGCAAAACACTAATATGAAATTACTTGCTGAGCGCGGCGTAGAAGTGTTTTTTACGCAGGTGTTTAGAGACAGCTTTTTTCATGCCGACATGCACCCTGGTAATATATTCGTCTCTCGCGAGCATCCTGAAAATCCAATGTATATCGGTATTGATTGCGGTATAGTTGGTACGTTAAGCAAAGAAGATAAACGCTATTTAGCTGAAAACTTTATTGCCTTTTTTAATCGTGATTATCGCCAAGTTGCACAGCTACACGTTGATTCAGGTTGGGTACCACCAGATACTAGCATTGAAGAATTTGAATTTGCGATTCGCACAGTTTGTGAGCCTATATTTAATAAACCTTTGGCTGAAATTTCATTTGGTCACGTGCTCGTAAATCTATTTAATACTGCACGTCGTTTTAACATGCAGGTACAACCGCAATTAGTATTGCTACAAAAAACCTTATTATACGTTGAAGGATTAGGGCGTCAGCTTTACCCGCAACTCGACTTATGGAAAACAGCCAAACCCTTTTTAGAAGATTGGGTGAAGCAGCAAGTTGGACCGCTATCAGTACTGAAGCAAATGTATGCTAACTTGCCATTTTGGGCTGAAAAAATGCCTGAACTACCTGATCTAATTTACCAAAATTTAAAGCGTGCACCATACGCTCATCAACCTCAAGAACAAAAGGTATCTCATAAACCTTTAATATTGAGTTTATTTGGTAGTGCTACAATGATTATGGCAACACTTTGTTATTTACAGCACGATTTAGTAGCTGCAAGCATTGCAATAGCCTTATCCGCTATTAGCTTTATTGCAGCATGGCGCAACGCATAAACTGAGTGCTATTTGCGCTATTGGGCGTATAATTAGTATTTAAAATATACATTTAACCGTTTTATATATTGGAGAAAACCATGGGTTTTGGTGGTATTAGTATTTGGCAATTATTAATTGTTTTAGCAATCATAGTTTTACTTTTCGGCACAAAAAAGCTACGCGGTATGGGTGGTGATATTGGAGGCGCTGTTAAAGGCTTCAAAAAAGCAATGTCGGACGACACAGCGAGTGAGCAAGAAAAATCAGAGCAAATTCAACAATCAGAAAAAAGCACCGTTGACGACTCAACCAATACTGAAAAAAACAAAGATAGCAATAAGGTTTAATTAGTATGGGGATGTGGGAACTTGTTGTTGTTTTTATTGTTGGCTTAGTGGTGCTCGGCCCTGAGCGCTTACCTGTTGCTATTAGAACAGTGAGTAAATGGGTTAAAACCGCTAAATCACTTGCCAACTCGGTAAAAGCCGAAGTAAGTGAAGAACTGCGTATTCATGAACTTCACGAAAACCTTAAAAAAGCAGAACAACAAGAACTAAAAGACTTAAGCCCTGAGCTACAAAGTTCATTAACGGAGCTACAAAAAGCGGCTGAGTCAGTTACTCACAGCTACAAAAAAACACAACCTGATACATCAAATAGCCAACAACTTGATGAAAAAAAGTGAAATTTATCTCTCACTTTGTGGTCAACTTACTACATGGTATAAAAAATAATGGTTGAGGAAGTAAAATCGGGGTTTGTATCTCATTTAATTGAGTTACGTGATCGACTAATAAAAGCGCTATTGAGCATTTTATTATTTTTTATCGCGCTGTTTTATTTTAAAGATGATATTTACGAACTTATAGCTGCACCATTAGTGGTTCATTTACCTAATGGCGCGACCATGATAGCTATAAATGTGAGTGACCCTTTTATAGTCCCTATGATGCTTACTTTTTTTGTTGCGGCTTTATTATCTACTCCATGGATACTTCATCAAATTTGGGGGTTTATAGCTCCTGGCTTGTACCAAAATGAAAAAAAAATGCTAATACCTATACTAATCTCAAGCGTTGTCTTGTTTTATGGAGGTATCGCTTTTTGCTATTTTGCAGTGCTACCAATTATATTAGGTTTTTTTACAAGTACAGGTCCCGAAATGATGACTCTAGCACCCGATATCGCTAGCTATTTAGGATTCGTATTAAAACTATTTTTTGCATTCGGTGTCGCTTTCGAAATTCCAGTGGCAATTATGTTGCTATGCTGGAGTGGCGCAACAACAACAACAAGCTTAAAAGAAAAGCGCCCTTATATCGTGGTGGGTGTATTTGTAGTGGCAATGTTTTTAACACCGCCTGATGTTTTATCACAAACATTATTAGCATTTCCGATGCTTCTTTTGTTTGAACTAGGTTTAATTTTAGCAAAATTTTATACCGCCAAACCACAAAAAGAATCTGAGGAATAAAATGAAAAAACAACTACTCTCACTATTGGTTTTATTAAGTGCGCCTACTTTTGCTGCGCAAACTGAATTTAATACTCAGGCCCTGCAAGCATGTAGCTTTATTGAAAATGACTTTAACCGATTACTTTGCTATGACAATACAATTGCTGGTAAATCACTAACAAAGCCAACAATAACAAAAACGCTCACTCCACCAACGGCTAACAATGTGCCTCAGGTCGTAGCTGCAGCACCAATTCAAGCAAAGGCAAAAGCTGACAATTTTGGTTTAGAGCATAAAATAGAAGAGCAAGTAGAGAAAGAAACTGAAATAAAAGCCATGATTACATCAATTGATGAAGCTGCTTATGGCGAGTTAATTATTTCACTAGATAACGGCCAACAATGGCGCCAAATTGGCTCTGACAGCATGCGTTTAAAAGAAAATGATACAATTATAATTAGTCGCGGTGCATTCAGCTCTTTCTTACTGAAAAAAGACGGTAAAAACCGCTCTATTCGCGTTAAACGTACTAAGTAATGTCATATACGTTAATTGATGCTGGGGTTAACTTAACTAATCATCAATTTGATGACCAGCATCGTGATGTAATTACCCGCGCAAGCGAAGCCGGGGTTACAAATATGCTTATTATAGGTTGTGATATTGCAAGTAGTCAGCAATCACTTGAACTTGCGATAAAACATCTTCAATATTCTACGGCGGGTGTCCACCCGCATGATGCTAAATCGGCGACGAATGAATTAGAAGTACAATTAACTGCACTTGCAAACAATAAGCAAGTCATAGCGATTGGTGAATGCGGCCTTGATTATAACCGTGACTTTTCACCTCGCGATGTACAGCGTAGTGTTTTTAGACGCCACCTAGTGCTTGCCGAAAAATTAGATTTACCTGTTTACTTACATGAACGTGATGCAAGTGACGATATGTTGAGCATTCTAAAAGAGTTTAATATTCGCGGTGTGCTTCATTGCTTTACGGGTAACTCAGTAGCTCTTAAGCAATATTTAGATTTAGGTCTGTATATTGGTATAACAGGTTGGGTATGTGATGAAAGGCGTGGTAAAGATTTACAACAACTAGTGCCTAGTATTCCTCTAGATCGATTATTAATAGAAACTGACGCGCCATTTTTAATTCCACGAACAGTTAAGCCAAAACCTAAATCGCGTAAAAATGAACCTGCCCTGCTTCCTTATATCTGTCAAACGGTTGCACAACTTTATCAAATAGATGAAGAAGTTGTAGCCCGTAAAACTACAGAAAATTTTCACCGTGTTTTTGGTTTAGAAGATCGTTAATGGCCTATGCAAAGGCACTTTTAAGCCTATTGGTATTCCTTTGCACTTTTTGCTCTTTCGCAAACCCGGTAATAATAAAACACGATTTTAACTCTCAAAACATCAATAATCTGTATTACTCTTTTGAACCAACATCGCTATTAAGTGCACAACAAAGTGGCCATATACAGTGGCTAAAAAACACAGGAAAACCTCTTAATTTAGGACTAGAGCAGCGTTCTGTGTGGATAAAATTTAAAATAAAAAACACGCTTAGTTATAATACCGAACAACTGTTGTCACTAAACAACCCTCTGCTAAACGACGTTCAAGTATATCAGTTACATAACTCGCAATTAATTTCTCACACCCAAATTGGCGATGCATACCCCCTTGATAAACGTGCGATTAAGAGTGAATCTTTATTAGTTAAATTAATTAGCCCTGCAAATAGCGAAACCATTATTATTATGAGAGTGACGAATAGCTCCGGCTTGCGAGTCCCTTTAACGCTGTGGCAACCAGAAGCTTATTTGGCACATAAAGGTAAACTTAATTTACTCTATGGCTTATTGATTGGTTTTATATTTTCTTTAGGTGTGAGTTGCTTAGTTTTATATAGTTTTTCACGTAAACGTTATTTTGTTTATGCTGGTTTAATTACCCTCACATTAGGTAGTTTATTAGCCTACATTTGTGGCTTTGGCCTAAAATATATTCATCCTAATTTGCCAGCATTACAGCAAGTTATGATCCCTGTATTACTTATGCTTATTGCTTTAATGTTTTTGCCTTTACAAAAGCAAATTTGCCATCCAAAGCCCTCTTTTTTACTTACGGTTCAAAAAGTGATAGTTAACGCATTAGGTGTCTCGTTATTGTTTATTTGGCTATTTCCAAACCATATAGTGACACTATTTTGCTTAACTACTATCCCAATCGTTTTAGGCTTTTATATTGCAACTACACTTATGTGCATACGTTTATCACCTTCTAAACCTAATAAAGCGCTACTGCTCGTATTAGTTTTTTTCTTGGTGGTGATGCTTTATTTTATTGTTGCAGTAATAGGGCTATACGCCTTTGACAGAAGTACATTAGCATTTGTATTTACATGCTTTTTTAGCTGCACATTTAGTCTATGCTACAGTGTAATGAAGTTATTTATTTTGCAACGTGATGAAGAAGTAATTGCTCAGCAAACCTTGATTGCTGAAAATGCGGCTCAAGATACGCTACTTAAAGAGCGCTTAAAGTTACAAGAAAAAACACGCCAAGAACTCGAATCACAAGTCGACGAACGCACCTTTGAATTACAAATTACACTCAGAGAACTTGAAGAAAAAAACCGCTCACTTGAGTTACTCAATACCGAAGACGCTTTAACCGGAATAAAAAACAGACGCTTTTTTGATAAAAAGCTAATAATGGAGCTTCGTCGGTCTCGCCGTGAACAAACGCCGCTTAGTATTGTTATGCTTGATATAGACCGATTCAAAAGCATTAACGATACATACGGACACATAATTGGCGATCAAGTTATTAAAGCTGTATCTGACCTTATAAAAGATCATTTAAAGCGACCACTCGATGAAGTTGCTCGTTATGGCGGTGAAGAGTTTGTGGTGCTATTACCTAATACCCCCAGCGAAGGTGCACAAGACATAGCTGAAAAAATACGAGCAGCTATCTCAGCCAGTACAGTAACGGTTGCCAATAATGATATTCAATTTACAATTAGCGCTGGTGTATACACCAGCATTGCTGATGATGTTAGCAATCCTCAAATTTTTACTGAGTGCGCCGACAAAGCACTTTATTACGCAAAGCAACATGGCCGTAATCAAGTAATCACTTTTCCATTACCACAGTAGGAGCATATTAATATGGCCCAATCAGGATTAGACCTTTTCCCGTATACTCGCATGCGCAGAATGCGCCGCAGCGACTTTTCTCGCCGCTTAATGGCCGAAAACCAACTTAGCGTAAACGATTTAATTTACCCTGTATTTGTACTTGAAGGTAAAAATCGCCGCGAAGCAATTGAATCAATGCCTGGTATTGAACGTCTATCGATAGATTTACTATTGCTTGAGGCAAAAGAACTTGTTGAACTTGGCGTACCTGCCGTTGCTATTTTTCCGGTAACCCCTGCGGACAAAAAATCACTATTTGCCGAAGAAGCATATAATGACGATGGCTTAGTGCAACGTACTGTTCGCGCTTTAAAAGAAGCCTTTCCTGAGTTGGGTGTAATTACTGATGGTGCACTTGATCCATTCACGACGCACGGTCAAGACGGCATTATTGATGACACAGGCTATGTAATAAACGACGTAACCACCGAAATTTTAGTTAAACAAGCACTCTCGCATGCAGAAGCGGGCGCTGATGTAATTGCCCCTTCGGACATGATGGATGGCCGTATTGCTGCAATTCGTGAAGCACTTGAAGCTGATGGGTTTGTGCATACCCGTATTATGGCCTACTCAGCTAAATACGCATCTAGCTACTATGGCCCATTTAGAGATGCAATAGGTTCTGCTGGAAACTTAAAAGGTGCCGATAAAAAAACCTACCAAATGGACCCTGCAAACTCTGATGAAGCAATACGTGAGGTCGCATTAGACTTACAAGAAGGCGCTGATATGGTCATGGTTAAGCCTGGCATGCCTTATTTAGATATTGTACGTCGTGTTAAAGACGAGTTTGGTGTACCTACTTTCGCATATCAGGTAAGTGGCGAGTATGCAATGCACAAAGCAGCTATTGATAACGGTTGGTTAAGTGAGGAAGCTACTATAATGGAGTCTTTACTTGCATTTAAGCGTGCAGGCGCCGATGGAATATTGACCTATTTTGCTAAGCAAGCCGCACAATACCTAGCTAAAAAGTAAGGTTTTTATAAAAAGGCGGTTAAATCGCCTTTTGTTTACATTCATTTACATTTTTGTATTATTTTCGTCATATTTATTCTCTAAACTGGTGTCCCATTTTGGGATTAATACACGGGAATAATAAAAAAATGTTTAAAACAAAAATAACACCACTCGCACTTGTTATAGCAAGTCTCAGTGCACCAGCATCCGCTGATCTAATCATTTCAGAATATATAGAGGGAAGCAGTAATAATAAAGCAATTGAGCTTTATAATAATGCACCTACCTCAATAGTACTTGATGGATACACATTAGGACTGTATTCAAACGGTAGCGATACTGTAGGAAATTCTATTGCTTTAACAGGTGAATTAGCTGCAAATACAACATACGTAATTGCCAACTCCGGCGCAATTGAAGACATACTAAGTATTTCCGATACTACTAGCACTGTTACATTTTACAACGGTGACGATGCTCTTGTGTTAACAAAAGATGGTATTGTAGTCGATAGCTTTGGTCAAGTGGGTGTAGATCCAGGGTCATTTTGGTCTGATGCCTCAGCACAAACGCAAAACAAAACACTCCGTAGAAAAGACAGTATTACAACAGGCCGCACTGATTCAACATCAGCGTTTAGCCCTAGCGATGAATGGGTTCAATTTGATATAGATACATTCGATGGATTAGGTTCTCATTCTGGTTCTGAAGGCAGTGCTCCTGAACCAATTCCAGAACCAGAACCACTTGAACCACTTGTTTGTGGCGCAGAAAAAGTACTAATTAACGCTATACAAGGCGATAGCTCTGCAAGCCCGCTTGTTAATACTTTAGTAGAGTTTGAGGGTATTGTAACCGCAGACTTCCAAGATGATGATCAATTAAAAGGCTTTTTCGTTAGCTCACTTGCTGCTGACATAGATGCAAATCCTCTCACCTCTGAAGGTGTATTTGTTTATTTTGCAGATATTGACGTAAACGTAGGCGACCATGTACGTGTACAAGGTACTGTAGAAGAATATTTTGATGCAACACAAATCGGCAGTGTTAGCCAAGTTGCCGTATGTGGCACTGGTTTAGCTGCAGCAGCTACAAAAATCACTTTACCTTTAGCTGATACAACTGATTTAGAAGCTTTTGAAGGTATGTTAGTTACATTAGAACAACCATTAGTAGTAACTAATAACTTTGGCCTTGGTCGATATGGTGAAGTTGAATTAGCAACAGAACGCTTGTATCAAGGTACCCAAGTTGCATTACCTGGAGATGCAGCTAATGCAGTTGAAACTGAAAATCTACTTAAAAAGATTTTACTAGATGATGGCTCTACAGTACAAAACTTAGACCCTACAGCCTACCCAACTCCAGGCTTATCAGCAGAAAATACATTACGTACTGGCGATACAGTTAATACGGTTACGGGGGCACTTGCTTATAGCTTTAGCCTTTACAGAATCCACCCAACTGTAGCACCTTCGTTTATTGCAACAAATGCACGTGAAAATGCGCCTGAACTTAATGCTGAAGCAGATTTACGTGTAGCTAGCTTTAACGTACTTAATTACTTTAATGGTGATGGCCAAGGCGGAGGGTTCCCGACAGCCCGAGGTGCAGATTCAGAAGCTGAATTTACTCGCCAAGAAGCTAAAATTGTAAGTGCCATTAGCGCTATCCAGGCCGATGTTGTTGGTTTAATGGAAATTGAAAATGATGGTTTTGGCGAATTTAGTGCAATTGCAAGCTTAGTAGATGC
Source organism: Pseudoalteromonas sp. NZS71 (assembly GCF_015864715.1). NCBI lineage: Bacteria > Pseudomonadati > Pseudomonadota > Gammaproteobacteria > Alteromonadales > Pseudoalteromonadaceae > Pseudoalteromonas > Pseudoalteromonas sp. NZS71. Next base: position 15,456 of record NZ_JADYWS010000028.1, read on the forward strand.
ATTAAATGACGCTGATAGTGCTAACAACTATGCATTTGTTGATTTTAACGTAGATCAAATTGGTACCGATGCAATTACTACCGCACTTATCTATCGTGCTAACAAAGTAGAAGAAATAGGTACTGCTGCTATTACGACTGAGGCTCCATTTGATTTTAGTAACCGTGCTCCAATTGCACAAAGCTTTAAATCATTAGAAACTGATGAAGTATTTACTGTTGCTGTGTCACACCTTAAATCTAAAAGCTGTGGTAGTGCTTCTGGAAACAATGCAGATTCAGGTGATGGACAAGGCTGTTGGAATGAAATACGCACAGAAGGTGCTAATGCATTCGCAAATTGGCTTGATAGCAAACCAACCGGTGTTGACGACGAAGATACTATTTTAGTCGGCGATATGAATGCTTACGCAATGGAAGATCCCATACGTGCATTTGCTGATAAAGGCTACAAAAATGTAGTTGCAGAAATTGATGGTGATACGCTTGGTTATTCTTACAGTTTTTCTGGTCGCGCAGGTAGTTTAGATCATGCAGTAGCTACCCAATCACTACTTAGCAAAATTGTCGCAGCAACAGATTGGCACATCAACGCAGATGAACCTATTTCTCTTGATTACAATGTAGAGTTTAAAAGCGAAGGTCAACAATCTAGTTTGTATTCTGAAAGTGCATACCGCGCATCAGATCACGACCCTGTAATTATTGATATTAAATCTGAAATCACTTTAACACCTGAAGAACAAACGCCAGTTATTAAAGCTGATCAAGTTTTTGCAGTCGATGAAAACAGCGCAATTGGAACAATTATCGGCACACTCGATTTTAGTGATCCAAATGCCGATGAATCACCAGTTGTTAAATTTATTACATCTGATAATGACAGCGTTTCTATTAACAATCAGGGGCAGCTAATTGTTGCTGGAGAGATTGATTACGAATTTGAAAATCGTATTACTTTAACAGTGCAAGCTCAGGATAGCGTGGGTAACTTATCTAACGTTGAAAAAGTAGCCGTGAAAGTAAATAACTTACGCTCAGATGATGATAATGATGCAGGTTCATTATTATGGTTATCACTTCTTTTAGCACCACTATCAATAGTGCGTCGATTTAAAAAGAAATAACTAAGTTAAATCTAAACATTTGAAAGCCGCTCTTGCGGCTTTTTTATTTTATACAAATGTAATTCAGACAAGCTTCATTAAACCCCCCGTAATATGTTCAGACGATCTGTGAATCTTCTAGTAATTAATCAGTAACAACTACATACATTTGAGTGAATTTTACACAACAAAACCTCAGTGAATTATGTATATAAATATTACCTATTGAAAAATATGAACTTTTATTAAGGTTTAAATTTTGCTCTAAGTTATTTAGAAGATACTTACAAAATAAAATCAATATTTACCCTAAACGTAAAAATAAGTCGTGTTTTTATAAAGGAATGAGAATGAAACAACTAACCCAAAATCTGCCTAAATGGCAAAAGAAGTCAGCACCACTACTGGGTCTACTTATTATTTTTTCGACTTGGGGCAATAGCAACCAAGCGATTGCTGCAACCGTTGATGTAGCAATCCCACAAAGTAGCTTATTTGACGTAATTAGCGCCCGCGCTAAAAAGTTAGCAAGCGAAGAATACGTGGCGCCTAAAAACATTGAGCTTGAAGCACTTAACAATATTGATTATCAAGATTACCGTTCAATTCGATTTAAAAAAGACAAAGCAGTATGGAAAGATGAAGGCCTGTACGAGCTGCAATTATTCCATCCTGGTTTTTTATATAAAACACCTGTGACAATAAATACCGTTGATAGCGACTCTAAACGCAGTCGCTTACCTTTCAGTACCGACTTTTACCAATACGATGGCACTGCTGCACCACTACAAGAAGAAATAGCTAAAAGTGTTGCGGATACTCAACTAGGCCATGCTGGATTTCGCTTACATTACCCGTTAAATACTAACGAGTATAAAGACGAAGTAATGGTATTTCAGGGAGCATCGTATTTTAGAGTCGTTGGCCCTCAGCAAGTTTATGGATTATCAGCTAGAGGCCTTGCCATTGATACAGCAGAAAATTCGGGTGAAGAATTTCCAATGTTCAAAGAATTCTGGTTAGTTAAACCAAAGGCCGACCAAACCCAAATCACCATTTTTGCATTATTAGATAGCCCATCTATATCGGGTGCATACAAGTTTAGTGTTGACCCTACAACTAATATGCTAGTTGATGTTGATATGCAGATATTTGCGCGTAAAGATATTAAAAAGCTAGGTGTAGCTCCACTAACGAGTATGTTTTACCACGGTGAAAACAGTACCAAATTTTTTGATGACTATCGCCCTGAAGTTCATGACTCAGATGGCCTATTAACTCAATCAGCTGATGATAAATGGGTATGGCGCCCTCTTAACAACCCTTCACAGCTAAGTGTAACTTCGTTTTCATATAATAATCCAAAAGGTTTTGGGTTAGCTCAACGAGACCGAGACTTTAATAACTACCTGGACACAGAAGCACATTACCACAACCGCCCTAGCCTATGGATCGAACCACAAGGTGAATGGGGAAGTGGCCGTGTAGAACTTGTAGAAATACCTACTGATACAGAAACTAACGACAATATCGTAAGTTACTGGGTACCAGAAAAGCCAATGAAAGCCGGTGATTCATTAAAGCTAAGCTACAAAATGACGACCTTTAATGCAGTTTTAACTCAGCACGAGAAAGCGAGAGTACTGCGCACAAGGATCGGTAGCGCCGCTTTACCAGGTGAAGACAATCCACCACCAAAAAGCCATCGCCAATTTACTGTTGATTTTACTGGGTCAGAAATAAATCAACTCTCTGAACAGTTAAAGCTAGATGCCGACATTCAACTTACAACAGGCGAAGTAACCGACGTGAATGTACAAAAACTGCCTGATTCACGAGGATGGCGTGTAGCCTTTAAAATTGCACCACAGGACGATCAACCCGTTGATATGCGTTTATCGTTAAAACTACGTGATAAAGAAATTAGCGAGGTATGGAGTTATGTTTGGTACCCAAATGACATCAAGTAATAAAGGTAAGGGCACTCCAATGCCATTCAAAACATTAAGAGTTTGGCTATTTGCTATTGCAGCGCTTGGCACATCTGGCTACGGCATATCTATTATGTTTGAGATTTTAAGCTCAAACGGTATGACATTACTTGAGTATGCTCTTTTAGTATTATTCTCAATCACTTTTGCCTGGATTGTAACGGCATTTTGTAGTGGAACAATCGGCTTTGTATTACAGCTATTACGAATTGACCCACTTACGCTAAAGCGTATTAAACCAATTGAGTTCAATAGTGAGGCAATTAACGCCCAAAAAACCGCCGTTGTAATGCCTATTTACAACGAAGACACCCACCGTGTTATCGCGGGCTTTGAAGTTAGTCTGCAATCGTTAAAAGAAACAGGTCAACTTGCAAACTTCGATTTTTATCTATTAAGCGACACGCAAGACCCAGAAATAGCTAAAAACGAGCTAAGTGCATGGCATGCATTGTGTGAACGTTTAGGTGATACGACTAAAAACGTTTTTTATCGTCGTCGCGAAGATAACAAACACCGTAAGGTAGGTAACCTAACCGACTTTTGTGAGCGCTGGGGCAGCCAGTACGACCATATGATTGTGCTTGATGCAGATAGCGTAATGACCGGAAAATGTATGTTAGAGCTTACTACAAGTATGCTCAACAACCCACAAGCAGGCCTGATCCAAACTATTCCGATCCCTGTTCGTCAAGATACCTTTTTTGGCCGTTTTTTACAGTTTGCGTCAGTGCTATATAGCCCAATGCTCGCTACTGGCTCTGCTTTTTGGCAAACTGATAAAGCCAACTACTGGGGTCATAATGCAATCATTAGAGTTGAAGCATTTATAACGTGCTGTGGCTTGCCAACACTAAAAGGTAATGCACCTTTTGGCGGCGAAATTTTAAGTCATGACTTTGTAGAAGCTTCACTACTTCACAGTGCTGGTTGGGATGTATTGTTGCTATCAGATATTGAAGGCAGCTATGAAGAAGTACCAAGTAACATTCTAGACTACGCTGTACGCGATAGACGCTGGGTGCAAGGTAATATTCAGCACTTAGGTTTATTGTCATCATCAAAATTAAAATTAATGAGTAAGCTGCACTTTTTACTTGGTGCGACAGCCTATATTTCATCACTAATTTGGCTCTCAATGCTAGCGCTAAGTACTATTGATGCAGTAACGCGCGCATTAAATAGTGATGTGTACTTTAACCGTGTTTATCAATTATTCCCTACATGGCAAATAGCTAAAACCGATCTGATTGATTCACTCTTGTATTTAACTATTGTTATTTTATTAATGCCTAAACTAATGGGCATAATAGTAACCTTAATACATAGAAGCAAACGCTTTGGTGGTTCAATTAAGCTCATACTAGGTTCAATCATTGAAACCGTATTTGCTATTATTGTTGCCCCATTAATGATGGTATTTCATGCTTACTTTGTACTTTGTGTGTTTTTAGGTAAAAAAGTGAAGTGGGATGCACAACCGCGCGAAGGTCGTATGGTTCCGTGGAAAGAGGCGTTTGGTTATACGTTATTCTCAACTATTGTGGCTATTGCATGGGGTTGTACGGCTTACTACTTCACGCCAGTATTCTTTTGGTGGTTATCACCTATATTGCTGGGCTTAGTATTAGGCGCTCCGATTATCCGTTATACCAGTAGCATTAAACTCGGTGTACAACTAAGAAAATTAGGTATATTTATTTGCCCTAGTGAAGTTGATAACGACTCAACTCTAGAAGCACTTAAAATACATCTAAAAGAAATTTCGGTACCAAAGGAAGGTGCTTATCCACAAACAATACCGGCACTACCACAAGAGCAGTTGGTAACAATGCCTATCCAGTCTTTTAAGAAGCCACGCAGGCTAAAGATGAAAGCGCTAAAAGCTAAGGCTATAAAAAAGTTTAATTAGCGCGTTATAAAATACAAAAACAAAAAAGGAGCGATTAATCGCTCCTTTTTGCTATCTAAATTAAAGATCAAGCATTGCATTTATCGCTAATATTTTCAATTTTGTTAGCTAACTTATTGCAGTACATTTTACAAATAGCTGATTGCGTTTCATCATCAAGTTGCCAGTTATAAAAATGGAACGTTTTACCATTATCTAACTCCACCTTAAAAATGGTGAAAAGAAAAAACGAACTAAATGATACGCAACTAATTTCCTCGCTATTGATATAACGCTTTGTGCATAAACGCGTATAACAAATGCCTGCTTTATAACAATGTAAAAAACGAAGATGAGGAATATTAAAAGTAGTAATAATCAGTAGAGCTGGCATTACAGTGAGAAAAACAATTTTTAGGTTCACAGAAAATATAATATGAATTAAAAATATTAAGCTGAATGCTAAAACGCATTTTGTAAATTGTAGCCACCAGTTTGGTGCTAATTTAATAGATTTCATGATCGTTACGTCTTATATAGAATTAATAGCAAACGTCTCTGCTGCGGAGACTTCCTTATCTGACTTTAGAGCTCTAGTCTAAAAGTGCTAGTATTCTACATTACGTATTTAGATGCATCAATAGAAGTTCTTAAAATTCATGCAGTTACATTTAACTTACAATTAACCTCTTATAAACCAACCAATTAAGTAATTGAGGCAAATAAATTGCTCTCTAGTACCTTTTTATTAATTAGTAACATAGGACTAATTAATAATAAAAAGTAGTTATAAACAACTAAAAAAATAAAACCAAATTATAGGCAATAAAAAACCCGCAACATGTGCGGGTTTTTTTAAGAGTTAAAGAGCTAATTACTTAGCAGCTTTTTTCTCTTTTTCTGCAGCGATTACTGTATCAGCAACGTTTTGCGGACATGCAGCGTAGTGTGAGAACTCCATAGAGAACTGACCACGACCAGATGTCATTGTACGTAGTGTACCGATGTAACCGAACATTTCTGATAACGGTACGTCAGCTTTAATACGGCTGCCTGTTAAACCAGCTTCTTGGTCTTTCATCATACCACGACGACGGTTAAGGTCACCGATTACGTCACCAACGTGATCTTCTGGAGTGAACACGTCAACATTCATGATTGGCTCAAGAAGTTGTGCGCCCGCTTTAGGGATCGATTGACGGAAAGCGCCTTTAGCAGCGATTTCGAACGCGATTGCAGATGAATCCACGGCATGGAAACCACCGTCGAAAAGTTCAATTTCAACGTCAAGTACAGGGAAGCCAGCTAGAACACCAGTACCCATCATTGACTTGAAGCCTTTCTCAACTGCAGGCCAGAATTCTTTAGGTACGTTACCACCAACAACTGATGATTTAAACGTGAAACCTGAAGCAACTTCGCCTGGCTTGATGCGGTAGTCGATTTTACCGAACTGACCAGAACCACCAGATTGTTTCTTATGCGTGTAGCTATCTTCAATTTCTTTAGTGATAGTTTCACGGTAAGCAACTTGTGGTTGACCAACAATAAGGTCTACGCCGTAAGTACGCTTAAGAATATCTACTTTGATATCTAAGTGAAGCTCACCCATACCTTTAAGGATAGTCTCGCCTGAATCTTCATCAGTCTCAACTTGGAAAGATGGATCTTCTGCAACCATTTTACCGATAGCAACACCCATTTTCTCATTACCGCCTTTATCTTTAGGCTGTACAGCAATCGAGATTACTGGAGTTGGGAATACCATTGGCTCAAGTGTTACTGGGTGCTTAGGATCACATAGAGTGTGACCAGTTTGCACGTTTTTCATACCTACGATAGCAATGATGTCACCAGCTTGCGCGCTAGTTAATTCGTTACGATCATCTGCTTGCATCTCAACCATACGGCCAACACGCTCAGTTTTACCAGTAAACGAGTTAAGGATAGTGTCACCCTTGTTTAGTTTACCTGAGTAAATACGTACGAATGTTAATGCACCAAAACGGTCATCCATTATTTTGAATGCTAACGCTTTGAAAGGTTCGTCAGTAGATACTACTGCGAACTCGCCATTTTCGTTACCTTCTTCATCCATAAGAGGTTGAGGATCAACTTCTGTAGGACATGGTAAGTAATCAACAACAGCGTCAAGAATAAGCTGCATACCTTTGTTCTTAAACGCAGAACCACAGTATGTTGGGAAGAAAGCAAGGTCACGAGTACCTTTACGGATACAACGTTTGATGTCTTCTAAAGAAGGTGCTTCACCTTCCATGTAAGCTTCAAGTAGTGCATCGTCTTGCTCAAGGGCAGTTTCAACAAGCATTTCATAATACTCGTCAGTTTTATCTACCATGTCTGCAGGAATGTCTGTGATTTCGTAGTTTTCAGGAAGACCAGTGTCATCCCAAACGTATGCTTTTTTAGTTAAAACATCTACAACACCAACAAACTCATCTTCAATACCAATTGGTAAAGTCATGATTAGTGGAGTTGCGCCAAGTACTTTACGTACTTGCTCAGTTACACGGTAAAAATCAGCACCCATACGGTCTAATTTATTTACGAAGATAATACGTGCAACTTCTGAATCATTAGCATAACGCCAGTTAGTTTCTGATTGTGGTTCAACACCACCAGAACCACAGAACACACCGATGCCGCCATCTAGTACTTTAAGTGAACGGTAAACTTCAACTGTGAAGTCAACGTGTCCAGGAGTATCGATAACGTTAAAACGGTGATCTTTCCAGAAACAGCTTACAGCCGCAGACTGAATAGTAATACCGCGCTCAGCTTCTTGTTCCATGAAGTCAGTAGTAGATTCACCATCATGAACCTCACCAGTTTTATGGATTTGACCAGTAAGCTTTAGGATACGCTCAGTAGTCGTGGTCTTACCCGCATCAACGTGCGCGAAAATACCAATGTTTCTGTACTTCGATAAATCTGCCATTAATTTTGCTCTTAATAAAGTCGATAAATTATTCCGCAGGAGTATAACATCACTTAAAGCGAACATCACCATACAAGCCGCTTAAAATGCAATCAATTCAACATATTTTTTTTATCGTCAGAATCTATTAAATATCAAACATAACAAAAAAAACGTAAGGCATTGAAATAAATGAAATTTAATATTTAAGCCTTAGGTACAAAAAGTTACTTCGCTATTTTATAGCAACGTTCAGGGCGGCCAATACTGCCATAACTTTGATCCGCTGTTAACTTACCTGATTCAAGCAAATACTCCAAGTAACGGCGTGCTGTAGAGCGACTAACACCAACCAAATCGCCCATTTGCTGAGCGGTAAATGCAGTGGTTGCGTGCTCTACAAAAGCATCATGTATTTTTTGCAGGGTAAGTTGATCGACCCCTTTTGGTAAACGAACAGACGTGTTGGTTTGCTGCTTTGAACCAAATAACGTATCAACCATTGACTGCGTTACTTCACTTGCATCAGAAAAACATTGCTGACGTGATTCAAAACGTGCGAGTGCTTGATCAAGTCGGTTTAACATTAATGGTTTTACTAAAAAGTCGCATGCGCCTAACTGCATTGCTTTTTCAAGGGTTTCGACCTCTTTTGCAGCAGTGAGCAGCATAACCTCACTTTTAATCGTTCGACGTCGTAAGTCGGTCAATAAATCAAGTCCGTTACCATCAGGTAAATGTATATCGAGTAAAATCAAATCGGGTTCAATTGCATGCAGTAAGGCTGTTGCCGTGCTTAAATTACCTGCAATGCCCACTACCTGATACTGTGCTTGCCTTAAACTTTGCTTTGGCGTTTGACTACCTGCGACACCATTTGGTAATAACAAGTACTGCGCTAATAGCTGTGCTACCTCTACTTCGTCTTCAATTATTACTACTGAATACGTCATGTTTAATGCTCTTATTATTTTGGAATGTAAACACTTAGTCTTGCACCAAGTAGGTCTGACTCACCAATTTCTAACGTGCCACCGCATGAGTCTAAATTTGTTTTTACTAAATATAAACCAATACCATGCTCTGCTCCTGATTTAGAGCTGTACTGAGGGGTAAAAATAACATCATGGTCAGAACCTAACCCAAAGCCTGTATCTTCTACATCAAATAAGAGAGTTTGGCTGGTTTCATCAACGGTTACCCGTACTTTTGCAGAGCGAGAGTTCGATGACCTAATAGCAGCCTCAATCGCATTATCTATAAGGTTACCTAAAATAGATACAACTCGCTCGAGCATATCTTTACGTGCAATAACACCAAGTAGGCTGTCGGGGTTAAGCTCAAGCGCAACATTTAATTCTCTTGCTTTATGATATTTACCCACCAACAAACCAGCAAGCACAGGGTCTTGTATGCGCTCTAACAAGTTATGAATTTGTGCCTGAGAGCCCTGGCTTTCTTGCCCTATTATTTCTATAGCTTGTTCGTTTTTGCCCATTTGCACTAACGCACCAATTAAGTTGAGCTTATTAGAATAGTCATGAGTTTGTACCCTTAAAAGCTCTGCAAAAGCCTGAACTTTAGTAAGTTGTTGGCTTAAATACTCAAGTTCATCAGAGGGGCGCATACTCAGTAAAATACCATCCGCCTGCCCTTGCACTTGCAAAGAAAATCTCGATAATATAAGGCGTTTATCGGCGGCAAATAATTCAAAACCCACTATTTTACGTCGCTGATTACGCAATAAAAATTCTGCATGTTCAGGTAATAAATCGTTTAAGCTGAGGTTCTGATTAATAATTGAAGTTGGTTTATCTAATATTTCGCAGGCGCGTTGATTGAGTTTTCGTACTTTTCCGTCCGGGTCGAGTGCAATAATACCGCTGCGTACCGTATTTAAAATTGCATCTTGTTCTGAAAACAAACGTGCAATTTCATCTGGCTGCAGGCCAAAAATAGCATTTCTGACACGCTGTCCAATATAAATAGCCGCCAGTATACTTAAACCTACAAGTATTAAGCCCCATATTAAAATTTCACTACTGCGAGAGAGAATAAGCGGATCGATTGATTGTACTAAAAAACCAACCGATACAACGCCTATTATTTCATTATTACCTGCGTACACCGGCACTTTGCCACGAATTGATTCACCTAAGCTACCATGGGCCACCGAAATATAGCGTTCACCTTTTAATGCAGCTTGGCTATCGCCTCCGACCATTTTTTTGCCAATTTTATCTTCATCTGGATGCACAATACGAAGCGCATTTTCATCGCCAACAACAATAAAATCAGCACCTACAAGCTGTCGTAAATCTTCAATTTGCATGTTAATAGCGGTTAAGTCATTAGGTATTTTCAGTGCATTAATTACATCAGCACGTGTGGCAATACTGCTTGCTACAGCTAATGCTTTATCACCAATATGGTTATGTAAGCTTTGCGCTGTAAGTTGATACACCAACGCGCCAAATAATAAAGCCTGCAATACACACAATCCTGTTACCCAAATAATTAATCGTGTTTCTAATCGCTTAGGTTTTATGGCCATGTTTTGCAATGGATTTAGCTTGTTGGTGTTTTTCATTTCATTCTCAATTATGCATTTACTTTGTCTGCACGGCGTTGCATTAAATAATCTTTTAACGGAAACAACAGCACTAAAATTGAAATTACAAATATGCTCAATGTTAGCGGACGATCCCATAAAAAGCTTAATGAGCCATCAGAAATCATCATTGAACGACGGAAGTTTCGCTCAATCATATCTCCTAATATAAAACCTAATAATAATGGTGCCATAGGAAATGACAGTAATCGCAATACTAGCGCAACCACCGCAAATCCTACCATCATAAATAAGTCGAAGGTATTGAAGGACACTAAGTAAACACCAATTAAGCTAAAGAACAATATCATCACGGTGAGTACCGACTTAGGCATTGCTAATACTTTTGCAAAGTAAGGAATAAGCGGCAAATTTAAAATAAGCAGTACAATATTACCAAAGTACATACTTACAATAACCGCCCAAAATACACTTGGGTTTTCTTGCATAAGCATTGGACCTGGTTGAATGCCGTAAGCAATCAAAGCACCTAGCATAATTGCCGTAGTACCTGAGCCCGGAATACCAAGCGTTAACAGTGGAACAAACGATCCTGTACACGCCGCATTATTTGCCGACTCTGGCGCAGCTAAACCACGTAATGAGCCTTTACCAAACTTTTCTTTCAAACCTTTTGGCGCTAAATTTCGCTCTGTTGCATAAGCCATAAAGCTTGCAATAGTTGCACCAGCACCCGGTAACACCCCCACTATAAAACCTAAAATAGACGAGCGACCAATCACTGGTGCTATCTCTTTAATCTCGGCTTTACTTAACTTGGTTGAACCTATTTGCGGTGTGTCTGAGTCATTAATGTTTTTAGCATCTTTTTTCTCTGGTTTTACAACATTTACAAGCGCCTCGGCTAATGCAAACGTTGCCATAGCAACCAGTAAAAAGCTTATTCCGTCGAGTAAATCAGGTTGCCCAAAGGTAAATCGGTCAGTCCCTGATGATGGATCAATACCAACCGTTGCTAGCATCAAGCCAAACACAGTCATCATCATTGCTTTTAAAAATTGCCCTTTATTTGAAAATGCTGCAATAGCTGTTAAGCCTAAAAACATCAACACAACATAATCAGGGGATTGAAAACTCAATGACACTTTTGCTAATAAAGGTGCAGCTACCATTAATAATATGGCGCCAATCGTTCCGCCTATAAAGGAGGAATAAGCAGCAATTGCCAATGCTTTACCTGCGTGCCCTTGTTTAGCAAGCGGGTAGCCATCAAAGGAGGAAGCTACCGTACCCGCCACGCCAGGCGCATTAATTAAAATAGATGACGTAGAGCCACCAAAAATAGCGCCGTAATAAACACCCGCCATTAAAATCATGCCCGAATCGGCGCCAATGCTGTAAGTAATTGGGATCATCAAGGCAATTGCGGTAATTGGCCCCAATCCTGGTAACATACCTATAAAAGTACCTACCAAGCAGCCAGCTATAACGTACATTAAATTATTAAAGTCGAGCACGGTCGACAAACCAAGCATAATTCCATCAAACATAACTTAACTCCACAAATCGCCCGGAACCAAGTAAATACCTAATACTTGAGTCATCAAAAACCAAAAAACCACCGCAACCGGTATCGATGCAAATAGCAAAATTCCCTTACGTCTTTCGCCCATCACAAAAAAGCCCGCAAGCAAAAACGCACTAGTAGAAATTAAAAAACCAATTGGCTCCAGTGCCGCGCTATAAATTACCATTAATATTAATAAACCAAAGGTGCGCAGTACGTGTGACTTTTCAAGAACATCATCAGTATTAGTTTTCTCTCTTGGTTTAAGCAATGTTGAACCAATAGAAAGTAAGCACACCACAATACCAAACCCGGCATATACTTTAGGAAGTGTCGCTGAGGTAACCGTTTCGTATTCTTCAAACGGTAGTAGCGGAATTTGCCATGCAACCACAGCGTATAAAGTAAATAGCGCCAAGAATAAACTTGGCCCTATTAATTCTCGATTCGTCATTTTAAAACCTCGATTACGGCAATGTGCGGATAAAGCCAAGCTCTTCCATTACAGCTCTAAGCTGCACTTCTTGTGCTTCTAGTGACTTAATAAACTCATCTTTTTCTTGAAAAAGATTTAGCCAACCGTTACGAGCTCGTACAGCTTCCCACTCAGGTGTACTTTGCAACTCACGTAGTTTTTTTGTGTACTGTGCTAACTTTTCAGCGGGTAAATTAGGCGCAGCAAAAAGACCACGCCAATTAACAAATTCCATATCGTAACCTAGTGACTTAAGTGTGGGTATTTTTGGGTAATCAGGTAAGGGCTCACCCGATGTAACCGCTAAAATACGTGCTTGACCACCGTTAGCTACTTCAAGCGCTTCACTTAAGCCAGTAGAAAGTAAATTCACTTCGCCTGAAAGCAACCCAGCCTTAGCTTTACCGCCTGCATCGTAAGGAATATAACGTAGGCGTCGACCATCTATACCCGCAGCTTTAACTGCTTGAGCCGCCACTAAGTGATCCATACTGCCGCGAGCAGAACCGCCCGCTACTTTTACCGAACTTGGATCTTCTTTTATTGATTTAATAACATCCTCCCAAGTTTTAAATGGAGAATCGTTACGCACTACAAACGCGCCATAATCTGCAATCATACTGGCTACAGGTGTTAAATCGCGATAGCTATAAGGAATTCGGCCACTTAACGCGCGCAATACGATAGGCGTTGAGTTAACCATTAAAATATCGCCCTTTTTAGTGCCCGACTCAATTAAATACGCAATAGCACGACCGCCTCCACCACCAGACATATTTTGAAAAGATGCATTATTTTCAATGCCCGACTTAACTAACCCTTCGCCTATACCACGGGCTGTTGTATCCCAACCACCACCAGGTCCGCCAGGGATTAAAAAGTGAGTGTCGGCCATTGCCATTGGGCTACTAAGTACTAACGATGCTGCAAATATGGTCGTTTGTAATGATTTAAATAATTTCATTGTGTGTCCCTTTAAAATAAATACTGCATACGTGCACTAAAGCCCATACCAGAGTCTTCGTCGCCAACCAGCGCAGTAGTACCGGCACCTTCTACATCGCTGTAAATTAGATTACCCATAAACTTAATATCACTACTTACGTAATAAGATGTACCTAATGTATAAGTTGTCGCTTTTGTGCCTTGTAAGCTACTTGTAGCATCTACTTCTGAAACACGTGCCACCAACTCCCATGCATCTTTAATATTTTTAGGTTGTACAAATAATGCAGAGCTCGCTTTGTATTGGCGCTGTTCTCCACCTAAAAAGTAACTTGCCGATACATGAAAACCATCAAAGCGCTCGCCATCTAAAAAATCAGCACTATTAGCGGCATCAAGTGAGCGGCTTGCATATTCAGCCTCAAGTGTTAAAGAATCCGCCTGATAAGCAAACTCAAGACCGGTTTGCGATAAACTATCAAGTGGGCTTGTTACACCACCAGCAGCATAATCAACAAGGCGAGTATTAGTCTCGCGCACTTCACCACGCGCAAAACGTGCGCCTAATTCATTGCCACCCATATCGCGATATGAATGCCACACGCCTAAATGAATTACATCGCCAGGTGATGTACTCGACCATGTAGCACGCCCAGTAATAGCAAGAGTAAGCTTATCGTTTTCATCGCTACCTGTTGCACCAAATGCATCATTTTTATAAACGCCTATCGCGTAACGAAAGCCAGAGTCTTTAAAATATTGATAGGCAGAAGCGCCCCAACGAAAAAATGGGGAGAAAGTATTGGCAAGCGAACTACGCTCAATTGTATTAATGTGCTTTGAACTGGTTAATGCATTTAGCGATATATCTTCGCGAATTTTACCTGCTTTAACTTTAAGTCCGTTATCAAACGCATAACGAACACGCGCCATCACTATTTCAGCAGTGCCTTCGGCAAACTCGAGTAACAACTTGTGATCCCAATTTCCGTGCTCACTTTCAACGTAAGTACGAATACGACGAGGGAAAAAATTGCTCCCGCCAGAGCCCTCGTTATCAGCATTGTAAGCACCATCAAAATAGTTGTAGTCGAGCTGAACCCGTCCACCAAACTCTAAATTAAAACCACTGGTTGTTTTTAATGCACTTACTTCTTTTTGTAACGCATCTAATTGCTCTTGTAGTTTTTGCGTATCGTTATCGGCTAAAACGGATGTACTTGCTAATGCTGCAGCAACTGCCAAAGCGAGTTGTGTGTTACTTGCTTTCATTATTTTCTCCACGCTTGTGTATGTATTTATTGTCAGGTAGATAAGCGACGACAAACTGCTATCTAACTCGCAGCTTATTGTTAACGTGAAATTAACTAAATATTTAGAAGGTAAGGTGCATTGATGATCGTTATATGCTTTTTGCTCATAAAGTTCATGAACAAAAAGAGCAAAAACAGTTACTGTTATATTTTGATTTATAAACACTTTTAAAGGTTTGAATGATTACCGTACGAATAAATAGATAGGATTTTTGCAGCTCTAATAAAGCCCACAATAAAGTAGGCTTAGCTAATTATGATTTAGCAATACAACTAGAAAATCATTTTAGGAACATTTGAGGGGGGTTAAGCGTTTCGCACTTACCATAGCAGTTTATTTATATACTATTAATTAACTGCTCAACAATGAATTTGTTAACATCACATTGTCAAAAAAGCCTGAATTTGGTACATTATTCCTTCAATAGTATTTATAAAAACAACTATAAGACCCTACAATGAAATGGAACTTCCTTCGACTCAGCTCTTGGCTAATTGCACTTACCTTATTAATTTTCTCTCATAATATTTTTGCGCAGCAATATAAAATAGATAAACCAGCTAATTGGGTTAATACACATATTATTGAGCAACCCAAGCATTCCGACATAACCAAGGTACGTGACGGCACACTTTATTTGTTACTCGATAATCAATCCTATATACCGAGCAGACAAAAACAGCAACGCTATACGCGTTTGGTTATGAAAGCTTTAAATCAAAGTGGTGTTGATTATATAAGCCAGCTTAATCTTGATTTTGATCCAAGTTACGAGTCGCTAACACTAAATAGCTTAACGATTATTAGAAATAATGAGCGTATTGATAAGCTTGGCAGCGCGAGAATGACGGTTATACAAGGTGAATCTGAGTTAGCTGATCGTATTTATAATGGTAGCTTATCACTCAACATTATTATTGATGATATGCGCAGTGGCGACATACTTGATTACAGCTACACAGTGGCAGGTAGCAACCCTATATATGCTAATAAATTTAGTACAAGACGCACGCTAAACTGGTCGGTACCCGTAGTGCAACAAAATATGCGTGTACTTTGGGGTAAACAAACGCCTTTACATATTAATACAATAAACGGCACAGCAGATATTCAAGAAACGCTTAACAAATATGGCAAAGATTATTCTATAACTCTTTTTGAAGAACCCTTACTCGAGCAAAATTCTCAAACCCCAACGTGGTACGACCCATATACACAAGTTTACTTTTCTGAGTTTGACGATTGGGGTCAGGTAGTTAACTGGGCATATCCACTTTATCAGTCAGCCATAGAAACCCCAAACAGCATTTTGGATGTAGCTGAAGAAATAAAAGCAAAACACACAAAAACATCAGACAAAATTGCAGCAGCACTGCGCTTTAGCCAAGACGAAGTTCGATATTTAGGGCTTGAAATGGGAACTAACTCGCATCAACCAACGTCAGCTTCAGAAACGCTTTCGCTACGATATGGCGATTGCAAAGATAAAACAGTACTGCTTATCTCGTTATTAAAAGCGATGGATATAGAGGCCTTCCCTGCGCTAGTTGATACAGAGGAAACCAAACGTTTAAAAGAACTTCCACCTTCTGCAAGTGTATTTAATCACGTAATTGTTACGCTTAAACAAAACGGAAAACGCTACTGGCTCGATCCTACGGTTAGCTACCAACGAGGTACTCTCGAATATTTAGCACAGCCTGATTATGGCTATGCCCTAATTATTGATAAAGGTGAAACCACTTTAACTTCAATGGCGCAAAAACCTGTACATACAAATGTATCTGTAGAAGATAACTTTTTTATTGCTGAAAAAGTATCTGAGCCATCACGTTTTGAAACCCAGTACACTTATGCTGAATTTGAAGCTATTAACCGAAGAAGCAGTATAGCCAGCAGTGGTCTAAATAGCGTTGCTAAATCTTATTTCGAGTATTACCAAGGCTTTTTAAATGGTCTATCAATCAATGAAGCAATGACTATTAGTGAACAAGAACAAACGGGTAAACTAATAACCAAAGAATCGTATTTAATTAGTGAATTTTGGGAAAAAACAGACGAAGGCTACGAAGCTAGTTTTTACGCGAATGAAATACAAAATAGCGTTTACGAACCAAAGCAGGTAAATCGCACCGACCCACTCTACTTTGGCTACCCCAATATAATTAACACCACAATAAAACTACATTTTGCAGAAAAAGGTTGGGGATTTGATAGCGATCAACAAGAAATTGATAACGACTACTTCAATCTAAAAACAACTACTGAATTTAATGATAACGTTTTAACACTGAGTTATGACTATTACGCAAAACAAGATCATATTAAAGCCGCTCAAATAGATGATTATTTAGCACAGCGTAAAAAGTTAATATCAGCAACCCATTACCCTATTCTAAAATACGCGGAAACGACCGAAACACCTCAAACAACAGCTGATGTGCTAGATAGCTTTGGTTATAGCTGGCTTAAATATGTGTTGGCTGGCTATATTTTAGTACTCATATTCTTTTTTGCCGATTGGCGATTAGAGTCAGCAAAAAAAGTGAAATTTGAAGATAGTCCATTTTATGCAGTATCTGTAAGTAAGTTTATTATTTACAGTATTTTAAGTTTAGGCATATTTGTTAACTACTGGAGTTATCGTAACTTTAAAGCCATTAAAGAGCGCGATAACTCAAGTATTATGCCTATTGCTCGAGGTATATTTGCATTTTTATGGTATTACCCTTTGTATCTCGCACTTGCAGAGCACAGCCAACAACAGTTAAACAAAAATAGAGTAATGCCTAACTGGACTGCATTAACACTCTGGCTAATGGTACTCGCCAGCGTCTTTGCTTATCGTATGGACGAATACGCAACCATAGTGATTTGTATAATGCCATTTTTATGGTTGCCTCTAGTTAGTTACATTGAACAAACCGATACAAGTAAAGAAGCCCTACATTACAACTCGTACTGGCGAATTAGACAGTATTTAATCTCGCTTGCGTTTGCACCTCTATTATTTTTAGGCGTACTTCAAGAAGTAAATATTTTACCCAATGCCGCAATTATAAAAGGCGATAGTTTATGGTCTTACCAAGTACACTTTTTAAAACGTAATCGCCTAACACCTGAAAACGAAGAAATACTTTATTTTTATAGCGATGCAGTATTTGATTACCGAGAAGACGGTAACGGAATAACCGAGAACTATATTTTTAGTTACTACAAAAACGATGACGGCAGGCTTGAATCGGATCTTAGTCACTTTAAAGACATAGAAAAAATAGAAACCACCTACGGTAAAACCAAACTTGATAACACAAGCATTAAAGTAATAAAAACTGACGGTAGTGATTTCTTGCTCATTGTAGGGCGTCTAAACAAGCAGGATAAAGTACTAGTGGAGCAGATTAATTTACGTATAACAGCAAATAAAGTGCGTTAGTGGCTTAAAATATCCAATTAAGTACGAATATTTTTAGCCACTAATTAAAGGCTGTTGATCTTTGGGGGTTAAGATTTTATAAGAGACTATTTTATTTGATATCAAAGCAGTCGCTGTCTTGGAAGGCGATAAAATCATTCCTAGCTTGAATTTATTTTAACTTCGAAAGATTAATACTTTTATAATAAAAATCCATATCAAATTATTCAATAAGCATTAAACATCTATTCTTAATTGTTTAACCAAGATAAACATTTTTATGAAATGGCAGTGCTAACTAGCCGATTTATATATGAATAAAAAACAAGCGCCACAATAATAAGAATTATTTGCATTTAGGTGTTGACAGATAGTTAGATCTAACTGATAATCAATATCAACAAGACGGATTGCATACCACTTGTTAAGGAATGAATTGATTTGTTTCTCGACCCTGAAACAACGTGTGGCGCACGTAAACAGCTATGGTTACTTGTTATGAACCGCAACGCCCCTTGATGTTGATGATGAGTAACCGCCCTACTATTTTACTTGCTACATTGCTCATATCGGTGACGGTAGATATGAAACTAAAAAAGCCCTTACGGGCTTTTTTTATGTCTGTAATTTAGTAAAACTAAATCTCTTTAATTAAATAACCTGAACTCTGGTTAAATATTAACGACGGTTTTTACGAGCTCGCGCTCGGCGTTGGAGCTTTTCTTCTTCTTTAGCTGCTTTTTTAGCTTCTGCAGCGGCGCGTAAACCAGCAACCATTACTTCTTCTTCCTCACGCATTTGCGGAGTTTCCATAGTAATACGGCCAATAATACCGTCGCGTAATTCGTTGATTAGTATTTCAGACATTTTATATGTGTCTATTTGATTACCACCACGAATACAGCCGCGTTTTTTACCTGCCATTTCAACAAACTCCCAGTCACTTTCAGGCAGTTCGGTAATTTTATAACGCGCTTTTAAAAGCTCAGGGTATGCACGCAATAAGTACTCAGCGGTGTAACTTGCTACTTCTTCATACTCAAGCGCCGTATCACGAATTGCACCGGTAGCGCCTAAGCGATAACCTGAGTTTTCATTCTCTACTTTTGGCCACAACATACCTGGCGTATCGTAAAGCATAATACCGTCTTCAAGCTTAATGCGTTGTTGTGCTTTGGTTACCGCAGGTTCATTACCTGTTTTTGCAACTATGCGTCCAGCCAGTACATTAATTAACGTAGATTTACCCACGTTAGGAATACCCATTATCATGGCTTTAATTTGCTTATCTGCACCCACTTTATGCGGCACTAACTTTTTACAAAGCTCATTTATACGACTTACTTCAGCGGCTTTATCATGTCCAAAAGAAATCGCTTTAACACCGTTTTCTTGCTCAAAATAATCTTTCCAGATTTGAGTCATTTTAGGATCAGCTAAATCAGCTTTGTTCAAAATTTTGATGACCGGCTTACCTTCACGCAAAGTTGCCACCATCGGGTTTTCACTACTGTAGGGAATGCGCGCATCAAGCACTTCAATGATCACATCCATTTGTGGCATTATTTCTTTAATTTCATTGCGGGCTTTATTCATGTGCCCAGGGAACCACTGTATTCCTGCTCTACTCATTTGATTTATATGACCTTTAATTAAAGGCCGCAGCCTATGGGTACTAATGTGGGTACTAAAAGTAAAACTATGCTTTTGTACTTTTCGTAATAATAAGTAAGTTTACTACAGAAGAGAGGTATAGTGCTTCTAAAAATAAAAAGAGTAATGAAACCAACGTAATCTATGTACTATAAATTATGTAATTACTTTTAATCATAAGAGAAGGAACTTAATATGACGCTCATAGCCTCTATAAAAGATCACCCTAGCTACAAAAAATATTCCGTAAATTGGACTGATGATGTATCTCCTGCTTTTTTTAAGTTGTTAGAACTTTATAATCAAAAAAGTTTAGATATATATTTTCGCGACCCCGTCAATAAATGGGAAATATGTGTAGGCAGAAGAGAACGTGATGCTGGTCGCGCTATTGGAAGTTATATTGTTTTTAGATTCACCAATACTGGTATTGAGTATAAGTTTAAGTTCAATGTAAACTCTTTGGTCTTGGCGCCTGATAAGGGTAAACTTACAGAGCAAACACTTTCAGGACGTAATGAGCTAGAGCATTTAAATAATTTCATAGCTAAATTTAATATCACTCGCACACCGAATATCCCTACTGATTACGCCAATACAGAAGCACTACACCTTGACAGTTTTTTCAGTGCAATGATTTCTTCATATAAACTTGAGCGTCATGATTGGTACATAGGCTATCAAAAAATTGTTAGCGCTGTATCAAATGCTAAAAATGAAACTGATATAAGCGATCAGCTATTATGGGATCTTTGGTATAGCCGAGACAACGACATCTCAAGCTTAAAGCAGGGATCATTATCTAAAGAGGAATTTGAATTATCTAAAAGTACTTTAAAAAGTATTACTAAAAAAATAGTTAATAGCCAATCTTTAGTCACTTACCAAGAATGTAAGGAGGAGTTACAAAAGCTGAAAGACGATGGCAAAGTAAAATACTTACATATAGCACTACTCAATCGTGTTTTTGCAGCCGCTGCTCCCCAACATTTTTCCACAACCGTTACCAAAGATGCATTTGAGTACATATGCTCATATTTCACCCAAAAATGGGGGTTTAAATATAAATATTCTAACTGGTTCGACGCTAATATTCGGTTAAAAGAATTTATACGCAATAACTTAGAGCATGAATATGATGAGTTACTTATTAATATAATACTTTGGGTAATTTACGAAGAAAAACACTTAAACGATCTAGCATTAGAAGAAGACGATTTAACCCTAAAAACAGCTATAAGAAAGCAAGTTGAATCTATAGAGGTTCAATATCGAGAAGCTGAATTAGAGGGGCAGTTTATTCAGTGGTTGCATAACTCAGAATATCGTCACAATACGATTGCAAAGCAAAGCGAAGACTTAGGGCGTGCCCACATTCGTGATGTAGTTCTAAAGAACACAGAAACGAACGCAAACATTGTTGCTGAGCTAAAATTTAAATCAAATGCTAAAGAGGATATTGAAGCCGCTATTGGTCAATTACTTCGATATGCTTTATATCCAGGCACTGAAGCTTGTAGTGAAATATGGATTATTGGTGGGAATGTCCCACTCACAGAAGATTTAACATGGTTCAGCGAAATCAAAAAGAATATAAACTTAGAATTAAAGTATTTCTACAAAGAGCCACAAAACAATCAGTTTTTTGAAGGGTAACCTAAGTAAGTTAATCTGATATTTAAAGCCCTATCAAAAGCACGGCATAAAAGGGAAGCTATACGCTTCCCTTTAAAATAGTTTTAAGCTGTTTGTGCTTTTAAATTTAACCAGTCTTCTTGTTTTAGCTTGTTCCAAGCAGCAAGAATATGGGCTGGCTTCATTTGCGATTTTCTAGCATTCCAGCTATGTACTGTATTTATAAGCTCTTCATCAGTAATGTTATTACCTTCTAACTCATTAGTGGCAACCCAATGCACAGTTGAAAGTAGTTCCATACCGTTTTGCGACTCAAAGCCTTCTATTAGCCTAGCTACTTTATCAAATCGTTGTTTTGTATCTGGGCATTCTTGCAAATAATTCAGTGCTTCGATAGCTGCATCACCTTTAAGCTCTATAGGCGTATCAGGCTTATTTATACCGTCTGCATAACCGGTAATAAAGTGACCTTCCATTTTATCTAGTACATGGCGTAGCACATCAGCATAAGGGCCATAATGATGCTTTTGAAATATCACTTTATTTAAAGGTTCACCTGCTGCCGTTAAAAAATACACAAGCTTTTGCACTTCTAGTAGCGATAAGCGATAACCAAACCCTGTAGAGGTATAACGCTCCATCAAACCTAAAACGGCGGCTCTACCCAGCGTCATATTGGGTCTTTTAGTTTTATTAGGCATCGCCTTTGTGCACTGCTCATTCATTTTGTTGCATTTTGATTAACTAATCCAAGCTCTATACGTTTAACTTTCAGTACTTGAAGGCAGCCCTGCAGCTACATCCCTAAAAGCAACTAGTGCGGCTTCTAAATGGTCGATAATCTCTTGCTGTAAAATATCTGGTGCTGGCAAGTTATCAAGGTTATCTAAACTATCATCTTTAAGCCAAAATACGTCAAGACTCGCTTTATCACGGTTAATTAGCTCGTCATAACTGTAATATTTAAATCGTTCAGTTTCTTCGCGAACATGACGGTTTTCTGGGTTATAACAAGTAATGAAATCTTTTAAATCATTAAGTGTCATAGGACGCTGTTTTAGCGTGAAATGTTTATTGGTTCTTAAATCATAAAACCAAATACCTTTAGTATGAATTTTTTTATCATGGGCAGCATTGTCAAAAAATACAACATTAGCTTTAACACCATTAGCGTAGAAAATACCTGTTGGTAGCCTTAAAATAGTATGCACATCACAATTGTTTAACCACTTGCGGCGAATGCGCTCTCCTGCTCCACCTTCAAATAAAACGTTGTCAGGTAAAACTACCGCTGCTTTACCCGTATCCTTCAAGCTAGAAACAATATGCTGTAAAAAGTTTAACTGTTTATTGGTTGTGGTCGCCCAAAAATCTTGTCGTACATAGGTTAACGCATCTTTATCTTCGCCACCTTCAGCATTAGTAATAGTCATGCTGCTTTTCTTGCCAAATGGTGGATTAGCTAACACGTAATCTACTTTATCCTCGTCTTTTACCTGTGTAAGTAAAGCATCAGCGCGTTCAACGTCAGGCTCACCATCTATGCTGCCGATGTTGTGTAAGAATAAGTTCATTAAACACATGCGACGAGTAGAGGGTACGATTTCATTACCACTGAAAGTTTTATCACGTAAAAATTGAACTTGGTCTTTATTCAATTTTGATTTTGCAATGGTGTTCTCATCATGCTTTGATGGATTCCAATGGCTCATGTCTTTTTCTATCCATTGTTCATCACCGAATGTGATCCAATCACTTGCGGTTAAGAAAAAGCCACCTGTACCGCATGCAGGATCTGCAATGGTTTTTTTCGGCTCTGGTTGAACACAAGCCAGCATTGCATCTATTAATGCACGAGGCGTAAAGTATTGGCCAGCACCACTTTTAGTATCTTCAGCATTCTTTTGCAATAAGCCTTCGTATAAGTCACCTTTTGCATCTGAATCTAAGCTGATCCAATTCTCATCATTAATCATCTTAACAATACGAGCTAGCTTTGCAGGATCGGGAATTTTATTTTCTGATTTATAAAAAATAGCGCCAATCATGCCGTCTTCATTGGCCAGATTTTTTAAAACTTTACGGTATTGCTCTTCTAGCTTTTCACCCGTTAAGCCTTGTAAAGTTCCCCAATTAAATTCAACGGGCACTTTAGTATCGCGTGAATAAGGCGGCAACGCATACTCATGTGCCATTTTTAAAAATAGCAGGTAGGTTAACTGTTCTAAATAATCACCGTAGCCAACACCATCATCTCGTAATGTATGACAATAATTCCAAACTTTTTGTACTAATGCGGGTGCATTCATTTTTTACTATCCAAGCCTGATTGACTGCATTCAGGATCACTGCTGTCTAAAAGAGCGGGATTATACCGACTTTTGGCAGAATTAATCGCATCTTGTAAGCGTTGATGCAATATTTCCCGTTTCGGTAACACTGCTAAGTATTCAGCTACGTGAATACCCGCGTCATCCATTTCCAGTAATTCGATTTGCTCTTGGTTCTTTTGCGCACACAAAATAATACCAAGCGGTGCTTGCTCACCCACTTGGCGTTCATATTTATCTAGCCAGCGTAAGTACAACTCCATTTGGCCTTTATAGTGGGGTTTAAATTTCCCTAGCTTTAAATCAATAGCCACTAAACGCTTTAGTTGACGGTTATAAAACAATAAATCGATATAAAAATCATCACCATCAAGCTGAATACGTTTTTGCCGAGCAATAAACGAAAAACCAGCCCCAAGCTCAAGCAAAAACTGTTCAAGCTCGCGCAAAATGGCATCTTCTAAATCTTTTTCGAGGTAATGGTCATTCAGTCCTAAAAAATCTAACACGTATGGGTCTTTAAGTAGCAACGCTTCTGAAACAGGTTGTTGCGTAGCTAATTTTTGTAACTCTATTTTTATTAGCTCTTCAGGCTTTTTAGACAAGGCCGTACGTTCAAATAACATACTATTAATACGATCATCTAAGGTACGCGCGCTCCAACCTTCTACCGCACACATTTGCGCGTAAAATTCACGTTGTAAAGGGTCTTTTAAATGAATTATTTGTTTAAAATGCGTCCAGCTCAATTTTGCACGCAGTGCGTGCACAATCTGTTGCTCAGGGAATATTTCGTAAAATTGCACCATATATTGCAAATTACGCTTGCCCCAGCCTTTGCCTAGCTCACTGGTAAGTTGGGCCGATAAGTTAGCAATAACCTGTTTACCGTACTCAGCGCGCTCACCCTTTAACACCGCTTGGTGAATACGTTGGCCAATTTGCCAATATAACATGGTTAATGATGCATTAACCGCAACCGCAGCTTGTTGTTTAGCTTGGGAAATTAAAGCTTGGATATCTGAAAACAGTTCAGGCTCAACGGTAGGTTTTGACATTAAGCGCACTCCAATAAATCTTCTATCCATTCTCTATCTTGATAACCTTTTACCATCTTCTTCGCAAAGACAGAGAATGGCGCGTCAGATGCAACAGCTCTGGCAATGTTATCAAGATTAGTTTCAAACGCTTTAGCTATAATTGCTTTCCCAGTATTGAGCTCTGGATATAGTTCATCACCAGTTTCTATCCAGTCTCTAATATCTAAAGCTAACTGCCTTCTGGCTTCATTTAAGTCAGGGTGATCTAAATGGTAATATTTAATCGAGCGTACAACTCTTTCATTTTTAACCGGAACATTTGGATATTTTGCTCGTGGACGTCCATCATCATAAAAATCAAGCAAACTAATATCTGTTGTTTTGCATGGATCAATTAGCAAATATTGTTCAGTATTGCGTTGAACTCTGTTTGCCGCCCGTGCACCGCTAACAAGAGGGAAATGATCTCCTTTGCCTTCACTTTCACCCGTTTCAGGGTTCTTTCTAATGCTGTTACAAAAAGTGCAAGCAAAACGAAAATTTTCATAATCAAGCGCAAACCAAGGGTAGAGGCTTTTGGGACGAAAGTGATCCACCGCGTTGTCTGATCTATCTTCCCTAGACTCACAGTACCAACACTTATTATTAGACAAATCCTTTAGTTTCTGCTTTAACTCAGACCAAATGGCGGAAGCGGCTTTAGCCTCGATGACACCATTATCAATGTCAGTTTGCTTACTTAATGCGCGAGTCCGCCACTCTTGAGAAGGATTAAGTTTACGCAAATCAATTCTTCTCATCTTCGCCACCGCTTTCTTGTTTAAGCTTTGCTAGAACCTGTTGGATTAATTTTTTACTCACAGCGCGTTTTTCATCTGAAGGTAATTTATCGATCTTTTGTTTATCCTCAGCTCGCGAATCGAATTCATAACGTGCACGCAGATACTCTTCAAACACTCTATCGCGGTTTGAGAATCTAAATCCGAGATTATCTAACTCTACGTTGATGGCTTGCAGATCTGCCTTTTCAGCTGGAGATAACGTTTCATCTTTAGCGGTAATTTGCCTTTTTCGCTCTAATAAATCTTCAGTATAACTATCAACTGATGTCGCCAAACCAAACATGTCGCTGGTAATAATACCCGCGTAGCCCATGCCTCTGGGGTCAAAGTTCGGCTTATGCGATTCAATGGTGCGGGTCTCATCATCGCGGCTTAATATTTGTACCTGATCGCGAGTTAATTCGGCGATAGCAATCGGGTTGTGGGTGGTTAAAACGATATGGCTGCTGTTTTCGCCTTTAGAGCCCGAGGTGACAAACTTATTGAGATAATCAATGTAATCCACACTCCACTTTGGGTTTAAGTGGGTATCAGGCTCATCCAGTAAAAACAGGCTTTCTTCTTCTGCAGTAAATCTCAGTAGGCCTAGCACGGTTAATAGCTGCTGCTCACCTTCGCTTAACTCACGAAAAGTCACGCTGCCATCGTTCTTTTTCAGCTTAACGCGAATACGCACCTCACTGATAAGCTCAGAAACATAAGTGCTTTCTAATTCTTGAAAGAATTCACTAGTTGGTTTATCCCCTACCAAACGCTCTAAAGATTTCAAGTCTTTGACATAGAGATAAAGGTGTTCAAGTTCTGTTGTATTCCAAAGGCTTTTTTGAGTTTTTCTCTTAATGCGAATTGGCGCCATTGCAATATCATAAAGGCCAGATAAAAAATCTCTAACAACCCCCCTAGACATCCAAAATCTAGGATCTCCATCCGATGCATTGGACTTCCAAGGAGGCTGATTTAAAACAAACAATACCGAATCTATACCAACCTCAGTGTCTATACCAAAGTGGTTTTCAAGAAAGTCAGTAATAAAATCATCACGATTTAGCATAAAAGCAAGCAATGCAAATTGGCTATGTACGGGCTTGGCATAGAATAATTTTCGTAATCCAGGGTTTATACCATTCCTGAGATTTTCATCATATTTCTCAAGATAAGGAAGAAACACATCATGCATACGCTCACTATGACCAGAGTAATAACCAAAAATATATTTTGGAAGGAAATAATCCCTTTGCTTTGTAAACTCCGCTAATGAAATTTTTTCGTAATTTTCTTTATTCGTAATATCATCTTGTTGATCAATGCTGTAGTAGCTAATGGTGTATTTAGATGCTGAATTATCGGGTTCAGCTTTGATTCTTATCTTCTTTCCATAACATAAATATTCAATTTCATAAGCAAAGCTTGGATTCTCTGGTTTAGAATGGGTTCCTTTTTTTTGCGGTTTACCTATTAGTTCTAGGAATACTGTTGCCAATGCCTCAAGTACATTTGATTTACCTGTACCATTCCAGCCGATGACTAAGGTGATCCATTCTTGTTCTTCAAAGTCGATAGTGACATTTTTGAGGTTTTTAAACCGCTGGCGTTCACCTTCGCGATCTGATCCGATTGTAAATGAGGCTAGGCGCATTAGTCTTCCTTAACGTTTTGCGTGATCAATTTTAATTGGTCGAAGTCACCGAGGCGCTGAATTTGGATTCTGCCAGTTTTTTCTAGTTTGCGCAGTTCAGCGTAAATTTCTTCGATACGATCGGTTGAAGTACCATCAGCAATGCCACATTTTTGAAAGGCATTTTGGGCATCAATCCAATCGTTTTCAGCGGTTAACACTTCAAGTAAAGTATTCATGATATCAACTTTTTTAGGTTTTCTCGGCTTACGGGGTTTAGGTATTTTGGCTAAAGCCTCACGCTCTTGTTTGATTTTTTTAAGCAATACCGAAGCGGGTTCATCATTAGAGTCCTGCGGTACAAGCTGACCAGAAAAAGCCGACTTTAATATGTTTTTTCGTTGAGCTTCGGATTGTTTTAAAGCAACCTTTATATCTTCGATTTGCTTATCTATTCGATCATATTCTGAATGAAGAATATCGGAAGCAGCTGTTTGCTCACTTTCTGGTAAAAGTGGAACTGGAATAGAATGCAGAATCTTTTGATTCAAGTTTTGCATGGTGGTGCCAACACTAAACTCGGCTAAAAAGTCTTTGGTTCTTTTTGAGCTGAGAACCCACGTGTAGAACTCAGGATTTAGACTTTTAAGGACACGAATGAATAAACTACCAGTCCCACAAAGCCAGCCATCTTCTTTATCAGAAACCAGAGCGCACCTACCCATTTCACCTCTTCGACCGATGACAATATCACCTTCAGACATAACATATTTCTGCAAGCTAGACAATTTATCTTCAGTAATTGAAAGATTATAATCCGGCTCGATTTTTAGGTTTTTAATATGTGTAGGATTAATTAACGGTATACCACCAGAAATATAATCACTTTTATGTAACAAAGAACCAAATGGTCCAATCTGAATTAAGTCAACCAGTTGAGATAAGCTCGCCCACATCCAGCCTTCAGGCAATTTGGGCAAATCGGTGGTGTCGGGCTGTACGGGTTCGGGGTATTTATCTTGCCAGTTTTTAGGGGGCGTTTTGCCTTTTTCGGCAAACTCGGTAAGCTTTTGTTGCTGCCACTGTTCGCGGCGCTGCTTTAAAATGCGTGCTAACAGTTGCTCGCCTGTTTCTTGCACTCGGTCGCTATTTTCGGCGCGCCATTGCTGGGTCAGCGAACCTTCAACTGCACTTTTTAGTAGCGACTGACGGTATTGGTTAAGTTTGTTTTGTGCAGCTTTGAGCTCTTTAACACCTTCATCTAGCTCGGAGAAAAGTTCTTCGAGTTTGTCGACGATGCGATTTTGCTCTTTGTATGAGCAGATAATAAATGGCATTTTACATAAAGCAGATTTTGTTAACTTCAACCGTGTTGAACCTGATACATAGTCGCGATAATCAACATGGTTCATTTGATGCAAAATGAATTTATTAGCAACCAACCCATTTAAGCCACGCAAAATATGCGCGTGATTGTTAACCCAAAACTTACCGTTAGCTAGATATGCTTTGTTCTTTATAGGATCAAGAAATGGTGCTGCATCTTCACCCACTAGTACAGATTCTTGGTCTGATAAGAAATCGTCAATCCAACCCACTTGACCTGTGGCACCGTAATACGGATATAAAGAACTGTGATCTTTATTTTCTGTTCGAGTATTTCGTTCGGAATTATTAATAGGCTTGCGTTCATTATCATGAATTTCTACGACTTCACCTAACTCAAATTGTCGCCATTTTACAGGCAATTTTTCTATTTCACTCACGCAATTAATTCCTGATTTATTTCAGCCAATAGGCTATCTAATTCGTTATTTTGGCCGCTGCTGATTGAATTGCTAACGGAAAATAAGCCCCAAGCTTTTTGTAAACCGCCGTCTTCAGAAAAGGGGCTGAAATTATAATCATCATGCTCAATGCCACTCATGGCGGCAATATGATCTTTTATCAAACGTAGCATTGGATTTGCGGCTCCATAAATACAGTGGAATGCTGGTGCTGGCATGATGAAGTAAAGTCCTTTTTTCTATCTAGGTTTCTATATTTTTAAGCTTAGAAAGCTATAGGCCAGCGAGTTTAAAGCTTACCAGTTTACCCTGTCCAGCCTATCAACAAGCTGTTATTTCATTAAGCTTTAAGTACTCAACAAGCTCTTGGCTCGTTAGTATTTAGCCACTCATTGCTTTATTTCTCACGGTGAATAAAAGTAGAGTATGAGAAAGTTACGGAACATTCAACTTAATGCTGCAAAACACACATAAAATCGCTTTTAGTAAGTGCGACATAGAAGCACAGGTAGTGAAATCCGGGTTTTATATTGTTTCGTTTAGTGCTTAAAAAAGCATGACCGGTTTAGTTTGGGCTTTACTCACCGCATATAAATAAACTAAACCCATAACGCACCATATAAATAGTGGCAAATTTTAAGTGATTTAGGTATGTGTACTATTTTTACAAGTGCTAGTCGTAATTGCGCTATACTGACGCAAATTTTTTCAGATTAGTTGTTATGGCTCTTAAATCCACCATTATGAAAGTGCAGTTATCGCTTAGCGATATGGACCGCCACGTTTATCAAGATTTTAATTTAACCTTGGCTCAACACCCATCAGAAACCGATCAACGGTTGATGATTCGCTTACTCGCTTTTGCGCTAAATAGCTGTGATGGTTTAGAATTTACTAAAGGATTAAGCGCTGATGATGAGCCTGAACTTTGGCATGTAAGCTATAGTGAAGAAATAGAACTATGGGTTGAGCTTGGCTTACCAGATGAAAAACGCCTTAAAAAAGCCTGTAATAAATCTAAAAAAGTGGTGCTATATACTTACGGTGAAAACAATCAAGCAATTTGGTGGCAAAAACACCAACCTAAATTGTATGAATTTAAAAATCTAAGTATTTTTAGCCTTGATTATGCAGCAACACAAGCACTTGCTGCTTTGGTTGATCGTGGAATTAAGCTCGCCATTACCATTCAAGATGGTGAAGTATGGGTAAATACCGATACAACCAATATTGAAATAAAACCGCTGCAATTAATGTAATTACGGTAGTTATACCAATTGCATTAAATTAGTTATCTATTATAGCGACAAATAAATAAGTCGATAACAAGGCGAAAATTATGACATATAGTTGTTCTATATAAATAATTTTTAACGCAGGTAGCGGATTATTTAATACGCTAGAATGATCATGTTTTTAATAAAATTGGTATTAGGGAGCATATGAAAGTTAAACACGTTATTGTTTTACATGGCTTGTATATGTCTGGCTTTGTTATGCGCCCACTTTGTTCACGACTTGAAGAATCGGGGATGACGGTATTAAACATTACCTATAATACGCTCGACCCTCACCGCGATACCATATTTGCACAAATTGATGAGTGTATTTCTAACGAACCTGCAGCGCTTGTATGCCACTCAATGGGAGGGCTTATTGCACGTGCTTACCTAGAGGCAAACTCCCCTGCTAGCCAGAATGTTACGAAGGTAATTACACTGGGTACTCCACATAAAGGCAGCCATATAGCGCAAAAAATGAAGCAAAAAGGGTTTGAATCATTTTTAAAAAATAGTGTTGAATTTTTACTCACTAAAAATGGTAATTGGCCTTTTAAAGCTAAGCTTTACAGTATTGCGGGCGATTTACCTATTGGGCTTATGCCCTTAATAGTCAAAGGTAGCCAGTCAGATGGCACTGTATTACTAGATGAAACCAAACTTAAAGGTATGGCCGAACATAAAGTGTTTCATTTAAGCCATACCAGTATGATTTACTCGCGCCAAGTACTCGATTACATTTTAAAGTGCTTAAACGAGAAAGATTAATCCTCAGCATTGGCTGCTATTTTATAACTAATTAAAAATACCACTGCCAATATAAGCGGAATCGGCGCCGCAATGTAGCCAAAAAAATCTGAGTTCGCAAAGCTTGCACCCGCTAAGTGCGCTACTAACCCAAGTACAAATGCGATGACTGCAATTCCTACCACTATTAACTCTGCTTTATTTTGTTTCGCTGTTTTTGCATGCATGTTATCTCTCCTAATTATTTCGACAACATTATTATGCGCCGTTAGGGTGAATGATTTTTGACCTGCATCAATAAAAAAATAGCTAAGTTATTACCTTGAATAAAGTTTGTTTTAGATCATGATTTATATACTTTTGAGGTTTATTTACTTTTGAGGGGTAGTATTTTTATTAATCAGACCCACTTCTATTAATAGTCTAAAGTGAATATAGGTATCAAAAACAGCTAATAGGTTAAAACTATTAACTAGATACATTTAAACGATTTTACTAATTTATCGAAATTAGTAATACTTATCACAAGTTCACAAACAAACGGTTATTCAGGAGCAAGTTATGTCACATGTAAACGCAATTGGTCTAAACAGCGCAAAAAGCGAAGACATCATAAAGTCACTCAATACATTATTGAGTAGCTACCAGATTCAATACATGAACGCGCGTGGCTTTCACTGGAATATTAAAGGCCGTAACTTTTTTGAACTACACGTTAAGTTTGAAGAAATTTATAACTTACTACTTCTAAAAGTAGATGAAGTTGCAGAACGTATTTTAACGTTAGATGGCGCACCTCTACATGCATTTTCTGATTACCTTGAAGTAAGTAAAATTAAAGAAGCTAAAGGTATTAGTGATGGCGTTACAGCCGTAGAAAACCTACTTGCTGGTTACAGCACATTAATTCACATGCAGCGTGATATTTTAAGCCAAGCTGGTGATGCAGACGATGAAGGTACAGCCTCACTAATGAGCGATTACATCTCAGAGCAAGAAAAATTGGTTTGGATGCTAAAGGCTTACTTAGACTAAACCAGCAAAAAAAAGCCCTCAATGAAGAGGGCCACAAATAGGGATAAATCGTTAAATAATCAAGCGATTCGGTTACTATATTAGTCTCCTCCCAATACTAAACAACGCCCCTGTTACCAGTGGCGTTGTTTTTGGTTTAAGTGGGCACAATGCTCATATATTGGGATAAACAATGTATAAGCATTACTGCTCTTATTATTTTTTCCAATAAAAAAGCCCCAGCGATACTGAGGCTTTGTGAACGTAACTAATTAAGTAACTATATTAGTGTCGTTATTGTTGGTTAGAATTTACTTCTAAAACCTATGTAGAATGATTGACCAATTGGGTCGTACGTACCAGCATCAGTTTCAGTACCAGTACTTGAACCGCTCACACCCGATAAAATGCGTGGTGGCTCTTTATCAAATAAGTTACTTGCACCAGCGTAAAGCTCTGTTGAATCGCTGATATGGTAACTTGCTTGAACATCATGATACGTTACTGAACCAATCCCTACTCCACCTGGAGCAATACCAAAACCACTTAAGAATTGATCATCAAAGTCTGCAGCGCCAATGTAAGTTAAGCTCCAGTTAAAATCAAAGTCGTTAAGTTTATAACCAAAGTTCCAGTTAGCTTTATGCTCTGATGCACCAATTTCTCCAGCAAACTCATCTTTATCAGCGCCTGGAAGTGGAATGCTATAACCATCGATTAGGTAAGTATAAGCAAGACGAGTTCTAAACGCACCAGGACCAATATCAGCAGAGTACGTTAGTGTTAAATCAACACCTTCTGTACCTAAACCACCACTGTTAGATACACCACTGTCGATAAATTCTAGTGAACCAGCACTATTATTACCTGATGGCGCACTACGACGAGTTACAAAGTCACAAAAGCTTGTATCGCCGCCGCCATAACATTGGTCAAGAATAAACTGACGAGGTGTTGATACTATTGCATCTGTAATTTCGATATCAAAGTAATCAAGCGTAATATCTAGTCCTGATATTAGGTTTTCTGGTGTAAATACTAAACCTACTGTTACAGAGTCACCAACTTCTTCTTTTAAATCTTGGTTACCACGGTTAAAGCCACTAATGCCTTGTAAGTCAGACTGGTTAAGCGTGAACTCACCATTTGAAGCGATATTAGTTGTAACACCACCATCTGTTCGACAAGCATCACCAGCAGCACCACCGCCACTATTAGTAACACCTAAACATGGATCGTTTAAGCCACTTGGGAAAGTTTGTGAAGGCGGAGAAAATAGTTCATCGATATTTGGAGCACGTGTTGAACGAGCACGAGTAGCACGTAAACGTAAGCTATCCATTACTTCCCAATCAACACCCACATTCCAACTTTCAGTGCTACCTACAGTTGAATAGTCAGATAAACGAACAGCTGCGTTCATTGTTACAGTATCAAGCACAGGGATATTTGCTTCTACATAATACTCAGTTACATCAAACGAGCCTTCTGTTGCTGGGATTGCATTACCCGCATTAAGACCTGCTTGCTGTAGTGCATCAAATTCACTGCGTGAAAATTCTTCGCGGTATTCAAAACCAGCTGCAATACCTACCGTACCTGCTGGTAAATCAAATAAATCACCTGAAATATTACCACCAATGATTTCTTGCTCAACCGACGTTGAAAGTGAGCTAGGTGCACTTACAAAATCAATAGCACCTTGCGATAACGAATTAAAACCATAAATGTCTACTGGTGCACAATTAAAGCCACGTGCTGTCGCATCGATACAGATAGCCTCATCAGTAATACCATCACCATCTAAATCTTGGCTATCGATCACAGCTTCTAAACCTTGACGGAAGCTTTGTACATTAACTAGACCGCCTGAAACTTGTTGCTCTTTTGTTTTACCGTATACATAGTAAGTATCGTAAAACCAACCATCGGCTATTTCACCTTGAAAACCAAGTGCTAAACGGAATGTATCACGCTCTGCTCGTGCTCCACGATTACCGATATCACTTAAACGTTTTGCAAAGAAGATATCTCGTGCGCCATCACCATCGGTATCGGTTGCTGCGTTATATATATCGTCTGGAACAAACGCGTTACGTAAAAGCTCACCGTTTACATTAAATTCAATTGGTACCTGGCCATTTGCATAAATGTCGTCAGAGGCAAAAGGAAATGGCTCTAATTCAGAAACGGTTGTTGTTGCAGCGTAAGTGCCTTCATAAAAAAAGCTATGCTTGTCGCTTAACTCGTAGCTACCATTTGAGGCGAATAAGTAACGCTCTGTAGGTATTGCTATTGTACGTACACCGCTTCGGTTAAAACCATTTGCAGCTACGCCATCGCCGCCATTAGTACTAAATGAGTTTTGTAGGTTGTTTGCATCATTAAATGTAAATGTTTCATCCCCAGCGCTAAAACGACCTTGTGGTGGAAATGAAGATAAAAACGGGCTTACTGCATCAAATACAGAACCTGGATTTGCTACTGGATCATCTTCGAAGAAAATACCTGAAAATTGGTCTACCGCTGAGCGATCACGATCACGTGAGAAAACAGCGCCTTGATCAGAGTAACCAAGGTGAAACATTGCGTGTCCTTTACCATCTGAGCTTGATAAGCCTGAGGTAAAGTTAAATTGGCGTGACTCATCATCACCTTCACTCGATTCACCGTACTGACCATCAAACTCAACGCCTTCAAAGTCATCTTTTAAAACAAAGTTAACTACACCAGCAACAGCGTCAGAGCCATAAACAGATGAAGCACCACCTGTCATAATTTCAACACGTTCAATAAATTGGCTCGGAATAGTGTTTAAATCGACAGCAGAGCTACCTGGTACACCTGATACATAACGACGACCGTTAACTAATACCAATGTACGGTTAGAACCTAAATTACGTAAATCTACAGTCGCAACACCTGCACTCGCTGTACTAAAGTTTGAGTTAGTACGACTGATTGCCGGTGAACCAAATGCTGGATTATCTAGTAGTAAATCTTGAATATTTAATGAACCAGATGCGTCGATTGCTGTGCTATCTACAACTTGAATAGGCGCTGATGACATCGCCTCAGCTGAACGAATGCGAGAGCCTGTAACTTGTACACGTTCTATTTTAGTAATTTCGTCATCTTCTGCAGCCACACCTTGAAATGAAATGCTTGCAAGTATCGCGCTGCTTAGCGCAACTGTTAACGACGATTTTTTAAATAATCGCGCGCTACCTTTGTTAGTTAATGTCATATAATTCCCCTGAATTGTTATTTTTGTAACTAAATAGTTACTTCGCGGATTACAGTAAGGGGATTTATTTAAACACTCTACGTACGTTATTTATTAGGCGTAATCTTTGGTATGAATAGCTAGTTTGATGGGACGAATTAGTACGTCACAATTATTTTATAAATATATTGTACTTTTCATAACAGTTTTTCCGCTAAGCACGGTCTTTATTATTATATACAGCAAGAGATATAAAATAATGGTCGCTTCTTTTCATGCATTAACTTTTGTTAGTAACACTAAGTTTGCAACATTTTTAACAAAGCGCGTGCAAGAGCACCGACACTTTGAATCTCAATCTTTTATTCAGGCAAACAGATTAGATCAGATAGATACAGATCAATACAACGTACTGTTTTACGAACTAACTAATCTGGCAGACCCTATGCAAATAGTGCATTTAACAGAGCTAGCTAAAAAGCTTAAGTTAGTCATTATTGCCCAGTCGGGTCATTTTGCGAGTTTTGCTTTTGAAGTTGGCGCTGTTGATTTTTTAATAGTAGATTCAACTGCACCACGTATTGATAAATGCTTTGATAAACTAATTCACCTTTGCCCGATTGCAAGCGCGGCCGAACGTCAATATCAACAAAGCACACAAACCGAAAAACCATCATCACATATCGTAGTTAAAGATGTAGGTAAGGTAAGGCTAATTGATATAAAAGATATTATTTGGATTAATGGTGCGGGCAATTATGTAGAGCTGCATTTTACCCAAGGTAGTACACCGGTATTACACCGCGAAACCATGAAAAATATTGAACAGCAGCTAGAGCCAGAAGGGTTTATTCGTATTCATCGCTCAACGCTGGTAAGAAAACAAGCTATCTGCGAACTAATGCCTACTGACAGTGGCGATTATAAAGTCAGACTTAAAAACGATATGTGCTTAAACCTTTCAAGGCGCTATAAAGGGTGTTTAGAGAGTATTATAAGCCCTCTTCAGTAGCGGTTTATAATACTCATATTAATTACCAGTTCTGTTTTATATAACTATCACTTGGATGCACTAATAAATAGCTTTCGGTATCTTTATAAAAATTAACTTCTACATCGCTATTTTTCCATACTTTTTCAAACATGTTTTTAGCTATGATATTAATGTTTATATAGTCAACTCGTTGATAGCCACGTTCTTTTACACCCGCAAAATAGGCCTCTAACGAATCAAGACTATCTAAAGTTAACAGTTCAAACTCTTTTAAGTTAACAATCACAAACTTAATCGTATTTTCAGGGTGAGTGCTCAATTCTTGAATAACACCATTAGTTAATGATGTTATACCTTCATTGTTAAAGCTCCCCTTCAATTTTAAATACATATGAGGGGGCTGTGAACAAATCTGAAATTCGCCATGTGCTCCAAACATAAATTACCTTATATATATCAACGTCTATATATAGAGTAATACAATTTTCCGATTTTGCAGTTAATTTAACAGCGCAATAAAAAAGGCCATTTCGAGGGCTTTTTCTTCTAAGCTTTTAAAACGACCTGATGCACCGCCATGACCTGCATCCATATCGGTTTTAAATACTAAAATATTACTGTCTGTTTTAAGTTCACGCATTTTTGCAACCCACTTCATAGGCTCCCAATACTGTACTTGTGAGTCATGAAGACCGGTAGTAACGAGTATGTTCGGGTAGTTTTGTGCGCTAATATTGTCATAAGGCGAGTAAGCTTCTATCACATCATAAAATTGAGGCTCATTTGGATTACCCCATTCATCGTATTCATTTGTTGTGAGCGGAATACTCTCATCAAGCATTGTGGTTAATACGTCTAAAAATGGTACATGACAGCCAACACCGCAATATAACTCTGGTGCCTGGTTTACAACCGCTCCCATTAATAAGCCACCGGCACTGCCGCCTGAGGCAAACACCTTATTGCTATCACAATAACCTTGATCAACAAGCGCTTTTGTCACATCAATAAAGTCACTAAAGCTATTTTGTTTATGCTCTTTTTTACCTTGCTCATACCATTTGCGACCTAGCATTTCAGAGCCTCGAACATGCGCAATAACATAAACAAAGCCACGATCGAGCAAGCTCAGTGACGAACTAGAAAAACTAGGATCAATCGTATAGCCATAGGCGCCATAGCCGTATTGAAATAACGGATTTGTGCCATCTTTTTTAAAGCTGTCTTTTCGATAAACAACAGACACAGGTACTTTAACTCCGTCGCGAGCAGTTACCATTAATCGCTCCGACTGATAGTCATCGGCATTAAAACTACCGAGTACTTTTTGCTGTTTAAGTAGTGTTTTTTCGCCAGTTGCTAAATCAACATCATATAAAGAACCTGGTGTTGTTAAGCTTGAGTAATAAATACGCGCAGTGCGAGTGTCTGGCTCTGGGTTCATTGCTATTGCAGCATAATAACAAGGATCGGCAAACTCAAGTGCCATACGATCCCCTAACCTATTAACAACTACGAATCGAGCTTGCCCTTGCTCGCGTTCACTCAATACCAAAAAGTCATTAAATAACTCTACACCTTCAAGCAGTACATTTTCTCTGTGAGCTGTATGCTCAAACCATTGTGTTTTATCAGCAATCGTTTCGTTTGTTGCTGTCATTAATCTAAAGTTTTTAGCTTGCCAGTTAGTCACAATATAAAATGTGTCACCTAGCTTATCTACGTCAAACTCGTGGCCATCTTCACGCGGCATTAATGCTTTAAATTCGTCAGTGGGCTTATTAGCATCAAGCACCCATGTATCGTTGGTCTCTGTCGATGCTAAATCAATAATAATTAAGCCTTCGTCGCGGCTTTTACCAAGCCCCATAAAAAAGCTGCTGTCTTGCTCTTCGTAAACCATTACATCTTGGCTTTGCTCGCTGCCAAGTTCATGCCTAAATACTTGGTATCCTAGTAGCGTTTTTAAATCTTTTTTTACATAAAAAACAGTTTTATTGTCGTTAGCCCAAACAACCTGCCCTTCTGTATTTTCAAGTACATCAGGTAGCATTTCACCGGTCGTTAAGCTTTTAAAGCGAACATTATAAATACGACGACCTTCAGTATCTTCAGAGTAAGCCATAAGCTGCTCGCATGGGCTTAGTGCGACTTCGCCCAGCTCAAAAAACTCAAATCCTTCAGCTAATACATTCACATCAAGTAAAAGCTCTTTATTATCGGCCTTTATGCTCGTACTTCTATAATGACGCGAGTATTCATCATCACCACGAACTTCTGAGTGATACCAGTATTTCCCGTCTTTAACGGGTACCGAGTTATCGTCTTTTACAATGCGTGCTTTTAACTCTTCAAAAAGTGTATTTTGGAGTGGCTTCATTGCAGCTAACTGTTCATCGCAATACGCATTTTCAGCATGTAAATGTGCAAGTACTTGCTCATCCTGACGATCGTCATCACGCATCCAATAGTAATTATCAGTGCGTATTTTATTATGAGTACTTAATGTATGGGCTTGCTGTTTAGCAATCGGGAAATTAGGTAATAAACTTAAAGAATAGTCAGGACGAGACACAACAAAACCAATTAAAAAAATAACGTGATTTACAGTTTATCATAAAAATAAAAAAGCCCATCCAATAGTTGGATGGGCTAAAACGGTAAACGCTTCATTACTAAAACCGCTATACCTTTGGGAAGATAATTCACTAACAGCC
Source organism: Pseudoalteromonas sp. NZS71 (assembly GCF_015864715.1). NCBI lineage: Bacteria > Pseudomonadati > Pseudomonadota > Gammaproteobacteria > Alteromonadales > Pseudoalteromonadaceae > Pseudoalteromonas > Pseudoalteromonas sp. NZS71. The sequence goes on from NZ_JADYWS010000028.1 coordinate 54,549, forward strand.
TTATATTTGCTGCCAAGCCATAGCCCAACTTTGTCCAATACCGGGCTCGAACATAAACTTTTTATCGTCACTCGCGCGGCAAAACTCATTAAATGGCCAAGGCCTACATTGATAAATATGCCCTGTTTTTGGCTGCAATACCTTTGTACCCGCATTATAGTTTTCACAATTTTCAGGGTACACGTAATCATAAGTATCAAGGTTATTAACAACACGCTCATCGCATTTTGCAATACAATGAAAATCGACATGCGCTTTACATATACCACTGCTTTGCAAAGCAAAAATTTCATTGTTTCTATAGGCAACAATTAAACCTTGTTCGGTCATTTTACCTGCGCTAACAAGAGGTACATGCACGTTAATATGCTCGGCAATTAAACGTGGCCATGCGTGAGGCTCACCTTGTTCAAGCGAGGTGATTTTGTAATCAAATGATAAACTAACTAGCTCTCCTTGCATGTCATAAAAGGTTACACTCACCACATCGCCAATAAACAATTGGGTATGATGATTTAAGCAACCTATTGTTGACCACTTTCCACAGGCCAACGACGTATGCATAAACACGGCAACACCTTAAGAGTTACAAAATCTTATCCATACACTATGGATACACAAAAAATACACTGAGGGCAAGTGATACATAACAACACGTTATGCAGTAGTCCCGCTACCATAGCTTTATAAAAAGCCTTAGACCGGAAACTTTGCGCCCTAATCTTTCGATTAGTTTGCCAGCAATGCGGCGATTATAATTAGGCCCCGCATAAAAATCAAACAAAAGAATGTAACAAAAAATAAAAACCAACCCTTTAAGGTTGGTTTAATGTGTTTTTAACTAAATAAATAAGTTAAAGGTTCTTTCGCCCACGTAAATATCAGCAACACCAATAAAGATATAAATATTAGCCACGCAGGCCAAGACGCTTTTGTTACTTTAGCCACAGAGTCATCCGCTTTTAACTCTTTTGAGCCTGTGATCATCGCCTTAACTAGCGGCTTACCTTTTATTCTATAAACAATAATAGCTAATACATGTAGACCAATAGCATAAAGTAAAATGTCAAAATTCAGCTCATGTAGCCAATTTGCAAAATCAATCGTATCGCTAGACACATATTGAGCAAGCGGGCCGTCAGTTAAAATGCCATCACTACTCATTAACCCGGTAATAAGCTGCGTAATTATAATTATAAAAAATACCATTACCATACAACTGCCAGGTGCTGAATGACCTAGCGAGTCGCTTGGTGTCTTTAGTGCCTTTAAAATAGCACGAGGAGAGTGCAGCAACCCACTTAATCTCGCGGTTTTACTTCCGATAATGCCCCATATTAAACGCGTTACGATGAGTGCTAAAGTAAAGAACCCAGCAACAAAATGAAGCTCAATCATGCCCTCTTCAATACTAAAATAAAGCACCGCAATACTTACAACCAAAAACCAATGAAAGCATCTAATAAACCCATCCCACACTTTTAACGTCGTCATTGCGCCTATCCTTAAAAAAACAGTATTATCTAATTCGTTAACTACTTTAACATCATAATATTAAGGTATCCTTATGAGCCATTCTACAAGCCGTGCGAGTAAATATCATGCAACCAGTTAAAAAAGCTATTTTAAAAGGCTTTTTAGATATGCTACCACTGTGTTTAGCTGTTGTTCCTTGGGGCATTTTATGTGGTTCTTTAGCGATTCAAAATGGCTTTAGTGCACTAGAAACCCAAGCAATGTCGTTATTAGTCTTTGCAGGCTCTGCACAGCTTGTTGCGATTGAACTTATGGCGGGCAACACACCATTGCTCACAATTTTATTCACAACATTTATTATTAGCTCTCGGCACTTTTTATACGGTTTAGCTGTGCGTCATAAGGTAATTGACCAACCTATGCGTTGGCGCTTACCAGTAAGTTTTGTATTAACCGATGAGCTATTTGCATTTTCTCACCATAGAAAAGCGTACAGAACAAAAACACGTTTAATATACGCATTGAGCGCTGGTTTTAGCTTTTATATTGCATGGAATATTTGGACGTTAATTGGCATTGTAGCAGGCACAATGCTGCCCGACTTAACTAATTTAGGGCTCGACTTTGCCATTGCTGCCACGTTTATAGCTTTGGTTATTCCGGGCATTAAAAATTTGGCCTCACTCGTTACGGTAATTGTAGCAGGCATTAGCGCAACGCTTTTAAAAAGCACAGGATTTGAGTTATGGCTTGTTTGCTCAGCGCTGCTGGCAATGGCCGCAGGTTACAGCACAGCAAGACTAACCACTAAAAAGGAAGTAACGCCATGATGACGACTATTTTACTCATGGCGTGCATTACATTTTTTACGCGTTATTTATTTTTACACCGTGCTTTGCCGTTTAAAGTAGGCCCTAAAATGCAGCAATTTTTAAGCTTTAGCGCACCAGCAGTGCTTACAGCAATTTGGGTGCCTATCGTGTTTTTGAATGAAGATGGCATTAACTTAAACTGGCAAAACCCTTATTTAAGCGCAGCAATAGTCGCCATTATTGTTGCCTACAAAACACATAATATTTATTACACTACGCTTGCCGGTATGGGGCTATTTCTAATTTTAAATTAGTGCGATCTTTATACTTTATGAAATACTGCACTCAGGTTAAAATGCGGCTAACAACAATAAAAAAGACGCCAATATGCACGAATTTCATCAATTAAGCGCAACAAGCTTACAGGGTCAACCGATCAACTTTAATGATTTTGAAGGGAAGGTTGTGCTTATTGTTAATACCGCAAGTAAATGTGGATTTACCTACCAGTACGAGTCACTGCAAGCTTTGCACAATAAGTATGCTAGCCAAGGTTTAGTTATTCTGGGATTTCCGTGCAATCAATTTGGTCAACAAGAACCCGGCGACGCAACGCAAATAGAGCAAGGGTGCTTAATTAATTTTGGTGTGAGCTTTTTAATGGCGGCCAAAGTAGATGTAAACGGTGAGCATGCACATCCTGTATTTCGTCACTTGAAATCGGCTTTACCTGGTTTTTTAACACGTAAAATAAAGTGGAATTTTACTAAATTTTTAATTGCCGCAGATGGTACGCCAATTAAACGTTATGCACCTTTTACTAAGCCCGAAAAGCTAGAACTTACAATTCAAAAAGCATTAGCACAGGCTAAAAGTACGCTTTAAAAAGTAATAAAGAGGCGCAAGGCCTCTTTATTACCAATACTATCGAAACTTAAACATACGCATAACTGCACATTTAAACTCTCAATATTAATTGGTATTTTATTTATACTAGTGAAATTTAATCGGTGTAATCGCTTAAATCGTCTTCGCCTAGATTTTTACGCAAGCGTTTTTGCTCAAGGTAGTCTTCCAACTTCTTTTTAACCTTTTGCTTGTTCTTATCGTGTTGATTACGTCCGAGCATTTCGTACTCGTCTTCAACAAAATCGTCATCTAGCGCATCGTAACTAAATGTCTTACCCACAACCCACTCCATAAAGTGTTTGAGACCAACCAAGGATTTTATTATCGCAATAGCCGGTAAAATTAAAAATGTTTAATGCTAAAGTGCTCTGCAAATTAACATCAAAATAAAGCCACGCGACTACTGTAAATAGTCTTCATGTCAGTAATGTGAATAAATAGCGCTAAATTTGAATTGAGGAAAGTGAGAGTTTTTTATCGTATCGATAAATAAAATTTATTAATTTTTATTAGTTAGCCAATTTGACTAAAAAATAGCTATTTATTAATTATTTTGACTTGCTAAAAAATAAAGAAAAACACTTAATCAATTGTTTTTTATGAAAAAATAAAATTGGCATCAAACTTGTTATTAATTAATCGTCATCAACAAAAAGTAGAGAACAAACATGAAAAAATTACTATTAGTTAGCGCATTAATTTGTACGCCAGCCGCTATGGCTCATAACGACAACGATTCTGCAATTTCATTTAGTAACGATGAATGTAACGTCGAATTTAAAAACGATGTACGTATTAAACCAAACGAATTAGAAATTTTTACTGCCAATAATAAAACTATGCAATTTAATGCCCATGGTGACTTAACCGTAAATGGCGAGCTTGTAGCGCTTAATAGCTCACAACGCGAAGCACTGAATAAGTACTCTGACAGCTTACGCACTCAATTACCTGAAGTAGCTAACATAGCGCTTGAGGGTGTTAAAATTGCCGGTGTGGCATTAGAAGAAGTAGGCAATGCATTTAATATTGACGGTCTTGATAATATGTCTGAGCTTATGGACGACATTAAAATTGAGGTAGAAAACACATTTTACCAGCAAGGTACATTTGTAATGGGCCAACAAAGTTTTAATCAATTTGGCGAAAACTTTGAACAACAATTTGAGCAGCAGATAGAAACAGCAGTTGAATCAGCAGTAATGCAATCAATGGGCAGTATTTTAGTGGCTTTAGGTTCTGAGTTACTTGGTTCAGGCGGCGATATGGATGCCTTTGAACAACGCATGGAAAATATGGGTGCACAAATAGAAGAAAAAGTAGAGCTACATGCAAGCGCACTTGAAGAGAGAGCTAACTCTTTATGTGAAAACTTTGCTGATATTGCAAAACAAGAAGAACAATTAGTAATGCAAGTGCCAGAGCTTAAAGGTTACCAATTATTTAGCTTTAAACAGAATTAGTACAGCAAACGTTATTTAACATCCCTTTGGCAGCACTTAAGTTTACTTAAATGCTGCTTTTTTGTGTTTCCCAAAGTTATACCAACCTGCATAAATCTTTGATCAATTTAACGAATTAAATTGCACTATAACTTCGTTAAAAATTTTTATTTAGAACAACTAGATACAAAAACTTTTGCCTAGTTCTAGCGTAATTTTCTTAACGTTAAATAGACCCCATATATAAGCAGATTGGTATTACTTTTTAGCTAATAAAGTAAGCTTACCCAGAGTAATAATGGCTTGCTCTATCTGCTCGCTCCACGGCACACCATAACTTAACCTTACGCAGCTTTTATACTTATTAGAGGCTGAAAAAATAAGCCCAGGGGTAATACTAATACCAACCTCAAGAGCAAGTAAAAATAATTTTTGACTATCGTACTCGCTTCCTAAATCTAGCCACATTACACAGCCTCCTTTTGGATCGCTTATACGTGTATTTTTTGGCATAGCTTGTTGTAAACACCATCGCATACGCTCTTTGTTATCGCGCAGGCGCTGCCTGAGTACCTTTAAGTTACGGTCGTACTCGCCGCTGGCAATAAATTCTGATAACGCCCATTGGTTTATTAACGAAGCGGAGCAACTTAGTGCTCGTTTATATCGCCGCGCTTGTGTTGCAAATTTACCGGCAACGACCCAACCCACACGATAGCTAGGCGCTGCGGTTTTAGAAAAAGATGAGCAACTGATCACTAATCCTTTTTTAGAGTACGCTAAAGCAGGTGTGCCTCGTTTTGCCGTAAAATATAAATCGCCGTATACGTCATCTTCAATAAGCACTACGTCGTGGCTTTCGAGTAACTCCACCAGCTGCTGCCTGTTTGTATCTGGCATAAAGCTGCCCACAGGGTTACTAATTGCTGTCGAGAATAAACACGCTTTTATGTCATGCTCATTTAAAGCGCGCTCCAAATCGCTTAACCAAATGCCATTATCTGGGCACAGTGGTATTTCGAGCGCTTTAAGCCCTAAGCTTTCTATTAGCTCTATAATCCCGTGATAACAAGGTGTCTCAATAGCCACTACATCGCCTGGCTTTGTCACGCACTTAAGCGCAATAGCCATGGCCTCTTGCGCACCATTGGTGATAACAAGTTCGTCCATATCAATGCCAATACCAAAATCTAAATAGCGATGCACTAATTGCTTTTTCAGCGGTACAAACCCATCTGTTGGGCCATAGTTTATGGCTTTACTGCCCGCAATTGTCATTACACGGCGCATGTTTCTGGCGAGTGCTTTATCGGTAGGTGCTGCGGCAATTGGGTTAGCGATACCAAAAGGGACTACGTTCGCTTGATGAATCGCGCTGTACACCTGCTCTATTAAGGCTTGTTTATTTACCACAACAGGTTCGCGACTTAATTTAACTCGCTTAGGTAAATTATGCGCCATGCTAACGACTTTTAAAAAATATCCTGATTTTTCACGCGCCTCTACTAACCCTTGATCTTCAAGTGACTGGTAAGCCTGTTTTACAGTGGGGATACTTATGCTTAAGTTATCTGCCATTTTACGCAGTGATGGAAGTTTTTCGCCGGGGAGTAAAACTTGTTGAGCGCTCATATCTCTAATCAACTGAATAACTTGCTGATATAAAAACTCATGCCCTTGGCTATTTTTTTGTCTTATCATCACACACCAAATCTGTATAGGTTACATTTTTACTTTTCTGTATATGGTAAGTATACAGATAGGTCTTAAAATAGCCATTCAATCGGGCTTTGGAGACTAACCATGAAAAGTGCAGCGCTATACATTACAACTGTTTTAATTTGGGGCTCAACTTGGTTAGCCATAGAGTTTCAGTTAGGTGATATTGCGGTAGAGTTATCGTTATTTTATCGCTTTGCTATTGCAGCGCTTTTAATGTGGTTATATGTAGCGTACAAAAAACCCGACATGCGATTTAAGTTACTGGATCATGGCTTTTTTGTTTTATTAGCCATTTGTAATTTTGGATTAAATTATTTAATGCTTTACTGGGCACAAAATCACCTTACCTCAGCCATGACCTCTATTGCCTTTTCAATGCTGCTGGTTATGAACATAGTCAATACTCGGTTATTTTTTGGTAAGCCAATCTCAAAACGAATTTATACAGGTGCTGTACTCGCTGTATTAGGTATTACGTGTCTGTTTTGGCCACAGTTACAGCAGTTCGACTTGAGTAATGGTGCATTGGTCGGGTTACTACTTGCCCTTGGTGGCACCTTTGTGGCTTCATTAGGAAATATGGTAAGCGTTCGTAATTCTCGTAAACAAATTGGTGTATTGCAAGGCAATGCATGGGGTATGTTATACAGCGCTATAGGCTTGGCTTTATATGTATTAATGAACGATGTGCAATTTAGTTTAAACGCTCCACCAAGTTACTGGTTATCACTACTTTATCTATCAATATTTGGCACTGTAATCGCTTTTGGTTGCTACTTTGCTCTACTTAGAAATATAGGCCCTGAAAAAGCCAGCTACGTTATTGTTTTATTCCCATTAGTGGCAGTAACACTGAGTAGCTTTTTTGAAGGCTTTGAATGGCACGCAAATACCTTTGCAGGATTTAGCCTAGTGCTATTAGGTAACGCCATTGTGCTTACTCCAACAAAACGAATTAACGCCTTTTTAGCTAATAGAGCAATGGCTAAAAGTGGCTCCGTCCCCAGTTAGACGCGTTATTAACGCAACTAACGTAAAAGCGCCTACCCTACTGTAGGCGCTTTTTTATTGGCATATGAAAAAGTAAAGCCTGCCCATGTACACTAATAACGGCAGGAGTTTTACCTACCAGTTCACCATCTGCTTCAATCAATAACCCTTCAGTTTTTATGGAAGCTGTATTTAAGCGACTGTAGTTAAGGTTTTTTATATGCTGATGGCGCTTAAAAAACAACTTCATGAAGCTTATTACATTATAAAAAAGCCCACCCGATCGCATTTGATAACACTCAAGCAGCCCATCAGTTAAATCTGCTTTTGGCGCTATTTCTAGACCACCACCAAAGTACTTATGATTAGCAAATACGGTAATTAAATTTTTATACTGCCGAACATCGTTATTAAACGTACCTTGTAACTGCTGAGCTTGATAATAAAATAGCGCTTTAATGCTCGTCCAACTGTAATCAAAAGATGAAAAGCTAGTTTTAGCATTAATCGCTTTAACTACATGGGCATCAAACCCTACCCCTGCAATATTAATAAAATAGCGGCTATTAATTTTTCCTACATCAATTGCTGTCGGTGTATTAAATAATGCCTTTCGCCAATCATCTTCTTTGCAACTAAACCCTCTCGAGAAATCATTACCTGTACCGCAAGGCAATAATGCTAACGTACAGCTACTCCCTATTAACGCATTAACCGCCAAGCTCAATGTACCGTCTCCGCCAAGTACAACTACTTTGGTAAATTTACTCAGTAGCAACCTTATTTGAGCGCAGTCATCGTTAAAGTTTCCCGTTGTAGTAAACATACAATAAGAAAAACTGCGTTTTTTACAAATGCTTTTAAGCCACATTAGTGATTTTTCACTCTGTTTTTTTGTACTTGGTTTAATAATTATTAGTAGTGACAAGCTTTTGTTTCCAACAATGTATTTAAGAACGAATAAAAAAGAGTTTAATTGAGTTTTTTTAATCTGAATAACTAGTCAAAAAAGGTTGTGTAAAATGCATATAAATAAATAAAAAAACACAAAAACACCAGTATTGGCGAGAGTAAAGACGATTTTATTTTAACTATTTATGCAAAAACTATAATAAAAAACACTGAACCGCACGTTAATAGAATCAACAAGGATTAGTTTAACTAATCCGTCAGGCTCAATTTTTATCGTTGTCTTTTTAATCAAACAACGTGCAAAATGCACGCGATTTCAACATATACAACCCGGAGCAAAATAATGAAACCAATTAACACATTAAATCAAACAGCAGCAGCTCAAGTAGCAGTTAAACCAACTAACCGTAAAGCAAGAATGTTAGCTAAACTTAACACTATTGGTAAAAGACTAGCACTTAGCGGCGCAGCTCAATATAAATAATCACCCAACCATGATTATTTTTCGGTGCAGCGAACACTCAACCACTAAATGAAGTCACTTATTTAGCTCCCCTTGTTTGCTGCAACCTATTTATTTTATTAAAAATTGCCTTAATTTCCCCTTATTTACAAAAAAAGCCTCATTTACGTACGTTTTTTAGGCAAACAGTCATTTTGCTATTTACACAGCGGTATCACCTAAGTATTATTCTGCGTCACGGAGAGATGGCAGAGTGGTCGAATGCACCGGTCTTGAAAACCGGCATGGGTTTATAGCCCATCTAGGGTTCAAATC
>NZ_JADYWS010000029.1:0-58115 GCF_015864715.1 Pseudoalteromonas sp. NZS71
GGTTCAAGGTTAAAAAGCAATCAATTTGAAATAGTAGAATACGTTCCTAAAAAGAGTAATTCTACAACCTCAACGCCTGCGTAATGGCGAGTTTATCTCAGATGAGTTTAAGCGTAATGCAAAAGGTGGAGCTGAGGTATGGATCCAAGCAACTTATAACCCAATTGTTGATGAGCAAGGGCAAGTATTAAAAGTAGTTAAGTTTGCCACCGACGTGACCGAGCAAAAGTTAATAGCAGCAGAAGCTTCAGGGCAAATTAGTGCTATAAGTAAATCTCAAGCGGTTATCGAGTTTAATTTAGATGGCACTATTATTGATGCGAATGATAACTTTTTAAATGCACTTGGTTATCAACTTAGCGAGATCAAAGGTCAGCACCATAGGCTTTTTATTGAACCCGAACATGCAAATAGTATCGAATATAAAGAGTTTTGGGCCAAACTAGGTCGCGGTGAATTTGATTCAGGGGAATATTTAAGAATAGGGAAGCAGGGTCAGGAGGTTTGGATTCAAGCATCTTATAACCCAATTTATGATATGAACGGCAAGCCGTTTAAAGTGATTAAATACGCATCTGATATTACTGAACAAAAAGAGCTTGAAAAAGCATCTCGCAAAGCAGCCGATTTAGCAAATGCGCTTAAAGTTTGCCAAGCGAACGTAATGATTGCTGATGAAGACCTTAATATAGTATTTGTGAACGATCGTGTTCAGCAAATGCTAAAAGTCCGTGAAAAAGAATTACAAACTGTATTACCAAGCTTTTCTGTTGATAATTTAATTGGCACCTGTGTTGATGATTTTCATAAGCACCCTAATCATCAGCGCGATTTATTAAAAAATCTCGATAAGCCTCATAAAGCCGAATTACTTTTAGCAGGTGTCACTTTTACCTTGATTGCTTCACCTTGGATTAGCCAAGATGGAAAGCATTTAGGCACCATTGTTGAGTGGGAAGATAGGACCAATGAGGTTGCGCTTGAAAAAGAAATAGCCGAACTTATTAGCGCTGCAGGTAATGGCGAATTAGATACAAGAGTCGCGGAAGAAGGCAAGGAAGGATTCTTTTTACGTTTGGCTCAAGGTCTAAATAGCTTAGTTAAAATAGTTGATGATGCAGTTGCTGACACTGGCAGTATGCTCGATGCGATGGCAAATGGTGATTTATCAAAACGAGTTGAAAAAGAATATAGAGGCTCATTTGATAAACTCAAACGCGATGCTAATGCTACGGCAGATAAGTTAACGGAAGTGATTAATCGCATTAATTCATCGGCAACGCTTGTAGCCAGTGGTGCAGAGGAAATCTCTCAAGGTAATGCTGATTTAAGCCAACGTACAGAAGAGCAAGCTTCGTCACTTGAAGAAACAGCGTCGAGCATGGAAGAGATGACTAGCACCGTTCGCCAAAATGCTGATAACGCAAAAGTGGCAAACGATTTAGCAGAAGAAACATGCGAAAAGGCGATTCAAGGTGGTGAGGTTGTAAATAGAGCAGTTACGAGCATGTCGGCAATTAATGAGTCGAGCAAGAAAATTGCAGATATTATTGGTGTCATTGACGAAATAGCATTTCAAACTAACTTATTAGCGCTTAATGCTGCAGTAGAGGCTGCAAGGGCTGGTGAACAAGGTCGAGGCTTTGCGGTTGTTGCAGGTGAAGTTCGTAATTTAGCACAGCGCTCTGCAGGCGCAGCGAAAGAAATTAAAGAGTTAATAAGAGATAGTGTAGGCAAAGTAGCTGATGGCTCTCAATTAGTTAATGAGTCGGGCGCTACACTTAAAGAGATTGTTGTGTCGGTGCAAAGAGTGACGCAAATGATTTCTGATATTACAGAGGCATCTGAAGAACAAAGTGCGGGTATTGAACAAGTTAATACCGCAATCTCACAAATGGACGAAATGACGCAACAAAATGCCGCCTTAGTAGAGCAAGCCTCTGCCGCTGGCGAGTCTATGGCTGAGCAAGCTAATGAGATGCGCCAACTACTCAACTTTTTCTCAATAGGTCAGCAAGAGATGGCGATGATTTCGCCGACTATGCGCACACCTAAATTATCTCATAAGTCGCAAAGCAGTTTTGTAAGTAATAAACCCAGAGGTGATAACTTTGTAGACTCTGCTGATGAATGGGAAGAATTTTAACAACCAATCTTCTTATATACCTCGCTGAATACATAATCACAGCGAGGTATTATTTGGCAGGCTAAATTGAGAGCGAACAATGAAAGAGTTTTTGTGTACCGACCGCGACTTTAAAGAAATTGCCAGTTTAGTTTATAGCGCATGTGGAATTGTATTAGGTGAGCATAAGCGAGAGATGGTTTATTCACGCTTAGCAAGACGTATTAGAGAGCGAAAACTAACTGACTTTAAAGCCTATTTAGAGTATTTAAATAGCCATAAAGATCAGGAGTTTGATGCCTTTATTAATGCAATAACAACTAACTTAACGTCTTTTTTTCGTGAAATACACCACTTTGAATTTATAAAATCTGAGCTTGTACCTGCTCTCTTAAAGGCAAATAAAAATAGTAAGCGAGTAAGAATCTGGTCTGCAGGTTGCTCAACAGGAGAAGAGCCTTACAGTTTGGCGATGACTTTAAATAATGCATTTCCAAGCAATTGGGATGTAAAAATACTAGCAACCGATTTAGATTCTAATGTATTGGCAAAAGCACAAAAGGGTATTTACACCGCAGCGAATGTTAACGGCTTAGATGACGTGCAACTTAAGCGTTGGTTTTTAAAAAGTAAAGACGGTGAAAACTATAAAGTTAAAGATAGACTAAAAGAGTCTATTTCATTCAAGCGTTTAAACTTATTGCAAGATTGGCCAATGAAAGGATCATTTGATCTTATTTTATGTCGTAATGTTGTTATTTACTTTGATAAAGAAACAAAAGATCAGCTTTTTAAACGTTACGCCAATATATTAAATGAACAAGGTTATTTGTTTTTAGGTCACTCAGAAAGTATGGGAAAAGAGCATGCGCAATTTAAAAATTTAGGGAAAACTATGTACGAAAAGGGACAAAATGCACGCAGAGTTTAGGCCGGTATTACCTAACTTTGAACATATTAAACGATATTGGGACTCGGGCCGAGGTAGCGTTGTTGCTAAAGTGCTTCCGGGTGAGTTTTATGTTTCTAAAAATAATGAGCTGATCTCTACAGTTCTGGGTTCGTGTATTGCGGCTTGTGTTTACGATGAAGTACTAGGGATTGGGGGCATGAATCACTTTATGTTACCAATTCAAAAGGGAGTAGAACTTAAGAATGCGCATAGTTTAAGTTGTCGGTACGGTAATTGGGCTATGGAGTATCTTATAAACGAAGTTTTAAAAAATGGTGCGTCTCGCTGTAACCTAAAAGTAAAACTTTTTGGTGGGGGTAAAATTATTAGTGCGATGACTGATATAGGGCTGGGTAATATTAGTTTTGCAGCGGCGTATATTAAAGAAGAGGCATTAAATCTAGTTGCCCACGATATGGGTGGACCATGGCCACGAAAAATATTTTTTCATCCGAACACCGGTAAAGTTCATATGAAAAAACTTAAAAACCTACATAATAATACGATTGAAAAACGCGAAGTCCGTTACTTACAAAACCTTAAAAAGCAAGAAGTAGTAACTGATATAGAGCTGTTTTAGGAGTATGCATGATTAAAGTATTAATAATTGACGACTCCCCCTTAATTAGGCGTTTACTCACTGAAATATTACAGCAAGCTAAAGATATTACGGTAGTGGGGAGCGCTGAGGATCCCTACGAAGCTCGCGAAATGATAAAAAAGTTAAATCCTGATGTATTAACGCTCGACGTAGAAATGCCAAAAATGGATGGCATTAGTTTTTTAAAAAACTTAATGCGATTAAGACCAATGCCAGTAGTGATGATTTCAACACTGACCCAAAAAGGCTCTCCTATTACACTCGAGGCACTCGAATTAGGGGCTATTGATTTTATAGCTAAGCCTACTAACAACGTAGGAGAGCAATTGAGTCAATATGCATCACTTGTTCAACAAAAGGTGCGAATAGCTGCTGGAGCAAGAGTAAGAAGCTATAAAAAAACGGTCGTCACAAATGAGCCTATTAATACCCATTCTCAATTTTTACTTAATAAAGTAATTGCGATAGGTGCTTCAACGGGTGGTACTGAGGCTATCAAAGAAGTACTTATTAAAATGCCACAAAATTGCCCGCCCATTGTAATTACTCAGCATATTCCTCCTGTGTTTAGCGCCTCATTTGCAGAGCGAATGAATCGTACATGCACGATAAATGTGAAAGAGGCTGAACATGGCGATAAGCTTAGCACTGGCTGGGCTTATATAGCACCAGGTGGTTTTCATTTAAGTATTAAAAAGCGAGGTGTTAGCTTGTATTGCCAGCTTGATGATGGCGAGCCGGTCAACAGACATAAACCTGCGGTAGATGTGCTGTTTAACTCATTAGTTGAGACAGGAGCTAAAAACGTAGTTGCAGCCATACTAACAGGGATGGGGAGTGATGGCGCAAAAGGGTTACTTGCACTAAAACAAAACGGTGCGTATACCTTGGCTCAAGATGAGTACTCATCGGTGGTATGGGGTATGCCTAAGGCTGCCGCTGAGTTAAATGCAGCGGACGAGATAGTTGCGCTGGATAAAATAACCCAGCGACTATTACATCAGGCAGTTAAGGTTTAGGCGCTTCAATTACCCAAGGCTGCGAAAACCAAAAGTAATCACCAGGGCTTGAAATAGAAGGGGCCGTGCAATTAAAACGAGAACGCCCTTTATTAAGCACCTTTGGTGAGGTTATTTCGACTGTATTTTTATTTACCCATTTTAAATCTGCTTGGCCTACGCTTGATACGTAACAGGCAAATTGGCTTTTATGAAAATCACCCATTTTAAATTCAATTGTGAGCGTGGGTGGATTTTGTTGTGTAACGCTATCTTGATAAGTTAAATTGGTGATATTAAACGCGCGTGAGTTAAGCTTAGTAATAAGAGTTTCTAGTTTGCTGTAAAAGCCTGATGCAGGAAAACGCGGTAAGCGGCTAAAATTAGAGTCTTTATTTACAGCGCCGGAGTGCTGACCAATACCCACAAAACCAAGCTCTGTCACAAGTGCTTGCAGCTCGTTATTAAACTCACCATACGGGTATGCTAAGTATTTATAGTCGTGGCCTATTTCTTCTTTTATACGCTTTTGAGAGCTAAGAATATCTTGCTTAATACGTGATTGCCATTGTGCATCGGTTTCGTTTTCAAGCTTAAGGTGTAAGTAATCATGTTGTCCGCTATGATTGGCTATTAATGCCCCTTTTTTAGATAATTCTTTGAGCTTATCCCACCCCATTACGTAGCTCATGCCCTCGTCTATTAATTTAGGATTTACAAAGATAGTGTACGGGTAGCCAAACTTTTCTAAAATAGGCGCCGCTTGTTCATAGTTATTGTTATAACCATCATCAAAGGTGATGGCGACAGTTTTATCAGGTAAGGTTTCACCTTGCTGAAGTGCGCTTATTAAGTCATTAAGAGGAATAACGTTAAAGTTGTGCTCTTTTAAATAGCTCAAATGTTTAGTGAATGTATTGGCGCTAACGCTCGTTACAGCGGGTAGGGTTTCACTAACATGATGATACTGTAAAATAACGGCTGCTTGAGCCCGCACAGATACACTAATGAGGATAAATAATACTAAATGAAACAATTTCTTATACATAATAAGGCACACCATAAAAGCTTGCTGTTGTTAGCGGGTCCGATGATACTATCAAATATCACAGTGCCGTTGTTAGGAATTGTTGATACCGCTGTAATTGGGCACTTAGGAAGCGCTCATTACTTAGCGGGTATTGCCCTTGGCTCTGCAGTTATATCTATTTTATTTTGGCTTGCTGGTTTTTTAAGAATGAGTACCACGGGGCTCGTGGCACAAGCATACGGAAAAAAGGATTTAACCCAACTTGCCGCTTTACTTAAACGAAGCCTATTGCTTGCAAGCGCAGTGGCCGTGCTATTAATTGTGTTATCCCCATTAATAAAGCACGCTATTGCTTATCTCTCCGCCGCCAATAGCGATGTACTTATCCAAGCGTATCAGTATTTTAGCATTCGTATTTTTAGTGCTCCAGCAGCATTGTGTAATTTAGTGTTACTGGGTTGGATGCTTGGTGTACATTATGGTCGAGGCCCATTTTATTTATTACTCGTCACTAATATCGTTAATATAGTACTCGATATTTATTTTGTTGTTTATTTAGATTGGGCAGTTGCAGGCGCTGCGTGGGCTTCACTTATTGCTGATTATACGGCTTTAGTATTTGCACTGTTTTTAGTGGTTAAACTAGCTAAAAAACAAGACATTGATCTAAATGTACCGAATTGGTTGAGTATTAGCAAAATGGCTGAATTATTGAGTTTGAATAGAGATATATTTATTCGCTCTTTAATACTGCAATTATGCTTTAGTTTTATGACGTTTTACGCAGCGCGTATAGGCGAAACCACATTAGCTGCTAATGCTGTTTTACTTAACTTTCTAATGTTGGTGAGTTTTGCTCTTGATGGCGTTGCTTACGCGTCTGAGGCAAAAGTAGGGCAAGCTAAAGGCCAAGGAAGCGTTAAAAATATAGAGCTTTGGGTTAAAATAAGTGTATTTTGGGGCATGCTTTTTGGCGTCTTATATAGCGCTTTTTTTGCATTATTTGGCAGCGGTATAATCAAGCTTTTAACCAATGTGCCAGAGGTTATTCAAGAGGCAACACACTATTTACCATGGCTAATAGTGTTGCCTATTTTGGCCATGAGTTGCTTTTTGTTTGATGGTGTTTTTGTAGGGCTTACGCGAGCAAAGAACATGCGTAACAGTATGATACTTTCAGCTGGAGTTGGCTTTTTTGGTGTGTTTTGGGTGTTTATAGACTTGCAAAATAACGGGTTATGGCTGGCTATGAGCTGTTTTATGTTAATGCGCGGGGTTACATTAATAATTAAATATCACCACTTAAAAATAAATAATCAGCTATTAGATTAAACTAAATAAATGGTTTATTTCCAGAGATCGGGGTCGTGGTGTTTAGGGCCCATATCTTTTAAAACTTGTGAAAAACGATTAGCAAAAATACCGCAGTAGCCCCAACCGGTAAAAAATAATGCGGGGAGTAAAATTATAACGCCAATTATTTGTAAGCTGTAGTGAGTGTAATACCCAATAGATATGAATATCACGGCTAGCACAAACAGTGCTAAGCCGCGAAAAAAGCGCTTTAAGCTCAGCTTAGGGTTGCTCCCTAAGCGATAAATAAGCTGCTTTAGCATTTACAAGGCCTAATAGTAAGAGTGATCGCCCGCTTCGTGCTCTGTTATATCAGCAACACCGGTGATTTCTTCAAACTTAGCTATCATTTCTTTTTCAATGCCTTCTTTTAGCGTTACATCGATCATAGAACAACCGTTACAACCACCACCAAACTGAAGTATAGCTATACCTGCAGCTGTAATTTCAACAAGGCTTACTTGACCACCGTGGTTAGCAAGTTGTGGATTTACTTCGGTTTCTAGCATGTGCTGTACACGTTCGTTTAACGATGCATCGTTACCTATTTTACGTGCCTTTGCATTTGGTGCTTTTAGCGTTAACTGAGTACCCATTTTGTCGGTAACAAAATCAATTTCAGCTTCTTCTAAAAATGGAGCACTTTCTGCATCTACAACGGCATCAAAACCGTTAAAGTTTAGGCGAATATCGCTCGCTTCTACAGCGTCTTCTGGACAATAAGACACACCACATTCCGCTTGTGATGAACCAGGGTTTACAACAAACACACGAATATTGGTTTGTTGTGATTGATCTGCTAATAGTTTAGCAAAATGCGCTTGCGCTGTTTCGGAAATAGAAATCATAAAACCATCTATACTTGACTAAATTACTCGGATACTGCGTATCATACTCCGCTCATCGTGTTGCGGCTAGTGTTGAGCGTAAAAAGTTGGCATCTATTTTAAGCAATGGTAGCGTGCAAACAACGAACATTTTTTGAGTGATTTATATGCGTTTGGTATTAACATTAATGGTGGTGTTGCTTAGCTTTTCAAGTGTAGCTAAGCCACTTTCGTATTATTTTGAACAAGATGTAAAATTTGACCCTTCAATTCCTACTCCTGAGCAAGTACTCGGTTACGAAGTAGGAGAGTGGCACGTGAGACACGATCAGCTCGTACGTTATATGGAAATACTTGCTGATAAAAGCGACCGTATAAATTTTGAGGTGATTGGCCGCACGCATGAACAACGCCCGTTAGTAATGCTAACAATTACTGCTGCTGATAAGCTATCAAGCATAGAGCAGACACGCCAAGCTCACTTAGCACGCTTAAGTAATAACAGTAGTAAAGCACAAGACGACCCTGCTGTTGTATGGATGGGATACAGTGTGCATGGTAATGAGTCATCAGGTAGTAACTCATCTTTGCTGGTGGCATATTACTTAGCTGCTGCACAAGGTACTGAAATAGATGAGCTATTAAATAACACGGTTATTTTACTCGACCCTTCACTTAATCCTGACGGGCTTGCTCGTTTTGCTAATTGGGCAAACAGTAACCGAGGCATGAACTTATCAAGTGACCCTAAAACCCGTGAACATGTTGAAAACTGGCCAAGTAGTCGTACCAATCATTACTGGTTTGATTTAAATCGTGACTGGTTATTACTACAGCATCCTGAATCGCGTGCGCGTATTGCCAAATTTCATCAGTGGAAACCAAATATTTTAACTGACTTTCATGAAATGGGACCAAACAGCAGTTACTTTTTTCAGCCAGGTGTTCCAAGCCGTAAACACCCAATAACACCTGATGAAAATGTAACGTTAACTAAAGCGATTGCTAACTATCACGCAAAAACGTTAGATAAAAACAACGCACTTTATTTTACTGAAGAAAGCTTTGATGACTTCTATTACGGTAAAGGTTCAACCTATCCCGATGTAAATGGCGGCATAGGCATTTTATTTGAGCAAGCAAGTTCTCGTGGACATATTCAAGACACTATAAATGGACCTTTGAGCTTTCCTTTCACTATTAAAAATCAACTGTTAACGAGTTTATCTACCTTTAAGGCAGCAGTTGATAACCGCCAAGCATTACTTGATTACCAGGCTAAATTTTATAATCAGGCTACTGATTTAGCCAGCGATGAAAGCTTTGAAGGGTATGTTGTTGAAGGTGCAAGCGACAACACCCGTATTATGCACTTTTTAGAATTGTTAAAGCAGCACCAAATTAACGCTTACCCACTTACTAAATCATTAAAAGCAGATGGTAAGAATTTCAGTACACATAGCTATTTTGTACCATTAGCACAACCACAATATCGTTTGGTAAAAGCGATTTTTAGTGAGCAAAAAAACTTTGCCGATAATACTTTTTACGATGTATCTGGCTGGACATTAGCGCATGCGTTTAATTTGCCATTTTCTAAAGTTAAAAGTAGTTGGGGATTAAAAGTTGCTGATAAAGCATGGGAAAAAGTAGCAACCCCATCATTTTCTTCACTCACCGAAGGTTACGCATTTGGTTTTTCGTGGGATGATTATTTAGCACCTAAAATGTTAAATAGCTTATTACAGCAAGGTATAAAAGCACGTGTAGCGCTAAAAGCATTAACGGCTAAATCAACATCAGGAGAAATTAATTTTAAACCTGGAAGTATTATTATACCGGCTGGACTACAAACAAATACAGATTGGATTACCTTGCTAAATAAAGCACAAAATGAGTTTGGTATTGCAATCAAACCTATTACATCAGGCTTAACAAGCAAAGGAGCCGATTTAGGGTCGCGATCAATGGCGGTTGTTAGTGCTCCAAAAGTACTGCTTATTGGCGGGCAAGGCGCAAGCCAGTACGAAGTCGGCGAAGTGTGGTATTACCTAGATCGCTTTGTAGGTGTTGCACCAACAATTGTTGAAATGAACCGCTTTAGTTCACTCGAGTTAAGTGACTACAGTCATATTGTGCTTGCTCATGGCAATTACAATAGCTTATCTGATGCCGACAAAGTGGCTATTAAAAGCTGGGTAAGGAAAGGCGGCGTTATTTGGGGTCACAAAGGCGGCGCTAAATTTTTAGCTGATCAGCAATTACTCAAAGCAAGCTATCTATCACGACAAGATGTAGCAAGTGCATTTAAAACGACAGGTTTAAGTTATGGCGATAAAGATCATTTAGCAGGACGTCAACGCATTGCAGGTGCTATTTTTAATACTAATGTAGATTTAACTCATCCGCTTACATTTTCACTTAAGCGTAATACATTGCCCGTATTCAAAAACAGTACTTGGTTGCTAGAAGCTTCTGATGCTCCGTTCGTAAATGTACTTACCTACACTAAAAATCCATTATTGGCAGGCTTTACCGATGCCGTTAATGTTGAGCAAGTTGCTGGCGGCGCAGGATTAATTGCTCACTCATACGGACGAGGTACAGTGATAGGCATGACCGACGACCCTGTATTTAGAGGTTACTGGTATGGGACTAGTCGACTACTAAGCAACGCTTTATTTTTTGGTCATACGTTTCGTGCAAATGGCGAATAATACCAATTCGCTTAATTAAGTGATCTATTTTGAGGATGGAAAAACGTGTTGATAGCTAGGCAAAAAATTCGCTATTTAGTTGTTCTCGGCAATTGCTCCTGCATTGCTCTACCTTCTGCATCCATGCAGTCGTAAATGAGAATTTTTTAACACAGGCAGCGACACGTTTAGCCCCGCAAAATGATCAAGTATTATTGCGGATTGGTATAATAATTTTTAATAATTAAATAGGCGTTAAGCAAGTTGTAAAAGCCCACACTTGTTTAGCGCCTGCTTGTTTTAGTGCACTAGTAGCTGCGTTTAATGTTGCCCCTGTCGTCATCACATCATCAACAATAGCGACTGTCTTACCGCCCATATCCTCTGTACAAATAAAGGCATTTTTTAAGTTTTTAATACGCTTTGCTTTAGATAGCTCCGACTGGGCTTGTGTTTTTTTATTGCGAATAAGTACGTTACTCACTGATGCGTAATTAGCTAAACATGGTTGCCAAACTTGGCTTACCTGATTAAACCCGCGAGTAATGAATCGGCTTTTATGAAGAGGTAAAATAATAAAGGTATCTGGCAAAGTAGGGCTTTGCTCAAAAAACTGCGTTAATTGTTTTTGTATAACTTGCTGCAATGCCTTTTTATAATGAATTTGATTATTAAATTTTAGCCTTTTAAGCCAATGTTCAAAGGGAGGTTGATAAAAAGCACAGGCAAATAATTTATCAAACTCGCAATTAGGAAACATCTCAACAATATCGGGTCGATGCAGTAAATTCTTATGCTTACTAAAATCAAACAATGGTAAATCTTCAAGGCAATAATCACAAAGCCCTAAAGAGGTCGTAATCGTATTTTGACATTGCACGCAATAAGAGGGAAATAACCAATTTAAAATGGCTTGTTTCACTGACTCGCTCCTTGCATTGCAATCGCCTTTTTAAACGTTATGATGAGCCTAAGTTTGGTAAAGGTTAGGCAAATATGCAAAATGAGTTAGTGTTATTACATGGTTGGGGAATGAATCAGGGCGTATGGCAGTTAGTACAGCCAGAACTTGAGTTTTTATATTCAGGAAGTGTACGTAGCCTTGACCTACCTGGGTTTGGCAATAGCCATGTTTGCCCAAGCCCTTATACTTTGCATGATGCAGCAGAAACTTTAAGTAAGCAGTTAAAGCCGAAGACCATTTTAATGGGGTGGTCGTTAGGTGGATTATTTGCACTTTATATTGCTAAGCATTGGCCTGAAAAAGTATCAAAAGTTATTTTAATTGCATCGACTCCTTTTTTTGCGGAGGCAGATAATTGGCCCGGAATAAAAGCGAATGTATTGGCGCAGTTTAAAGAGCAGTTAGTTAATCATCGAGAAAAAACAATAGAGCGCTTCTTAGCTATTCAAGCGATGGGTAGCGAGTCGGCGCGTGATGATATAAAGCTGCTTAAACAATTACTAAATCAGTACAGCGCACCACAAAGCGACGCCCTGAGTGCTGGTTTAGATATTTTACAAAACGACGATTTACGTGATTTATTTGCTCATTGCCCAGTACCTATCAAAGGAGTATTTGGCCGACTTGATGCCTTAGTGCCTTATAAAGCAATTAGTGAAATGTCAGTACTAAATACTGAGTTTGAATACGAGGTGCTAGATAAAGCGTCGCACGCGCCATTTATTTCTCATAAAAGTGAGTTTTTATCTGTCGTTAAATCAATGCTTTAAAATAGAGCTAAGAATAGCGCTGTTTAAAGCTTTATTTTGAGCAGAACCTGAGCGATAATTAAACAATGTTTATTTGGTGGAGGTTTTAATATGCCAATAGGATCTGTATTTAATAGTGGTGTAGAAGGGTTTAATCGAGCTAGCCAAGGTATTGAAAAGGCCAGTGCTGAGATTAACCGTGCCAGTATAGAACAGCAAGATGACGCGCAATTAGCGCAGCAACGTCAGCTTACAGCAGCACGCCCTGAAGAAGCTATTACTGCACCTGTAGCACAGCCTGCTCGTGTTGATGAAGCGCTTGTTAACTTAAAAGTTGAAGAGTTTAATGCCAAGGCAAATACGCAATCAATTCAAACGGCCGATGATGTACTTGGCACGTTAATCGATATTAAAGTTTAGTATTATGAATATTGTCACGCCATTTCCGTCTATCAATATAAACACTGCAAATGTTTATACGGAAACTGCACGGCGTGACAACCAACTACGCGAAGTTATTCCTGCTCCCGCATCTAGTAGCGCAAGCAATACAGAAACCAAAGCGCAAAGTGATTCTGAAAAAGCAAAATTACCAGGCAGTAGCGATGATGCGACGTATAACGCAACGGGAAAAATAGCAGACGAAAAGTCAGTTCAGCAGCGCGATGGAAACTCAGAAAACCCTGAGGGCTCTGAGGAAGAAAGTGAAGCAATCGAGAAAAAAGAATCTGAGCAAGAAGAGCTGCAATTAGAACAAGAACAACAACAAATTACAGAGCTAAAAGCACGAGATACTGAAGTACGAATACACGAGCAAGCGCACGCTTCTGTAGGTGGGCAACATGCTGGCTCGCCAAGCTATGAGTATCAACGTGGCCCAGATGGTACTAACTACGCAGTTGGCGGAGAAGTACAAATAGATGTGTCAGAAATTCCGGGTGACCCGCAAGCGACTATAGACAAAATGCAAACGGTACGCGCTGCCGCATTAGCGCCTGCAGAGCCTTCGGGAGCTGATCGCTCTATTGCTGCAGATGCTACGCAAAAGCTAGCAGCGGCTCAGGCTGAGCTTGCACAACCTGAAAAAGAAGACGACGAAGACGCAAAAAGTAAACTTGAAGCGTCATTCTCTAGCGATGAAAGCAGCGATACAAAAACAGCTAAAAGTGACGAGCAAACACGTGATGCCGATGTTGAGGCACGGGCGGGGCGTATTGCTAACTTTTATCAAATGGCTACATCGCCAGCGAGCCAAAGTAGTTTTTCAGCGTTAAGTTAATAATTTAGTAAAACGTAACCACAAAAAAACCGCTTACGCGGTTTTTTTCGTTTTAGCTTAGCTGTACAAGTATTATTTTTTCACTTTAGCATTAGCGAACGCATCGGCAAATGCATTACCCATTAACGCATTGCCATTGTCACGTTTAGGCTTTGCAGCGCGAGGTTGCGAATTATTAGCACGTGTTTGTGGCTTTTGCGTAGCTGGCGCTGCTGACTTATTACTTGTGTCAATGTCGTCATCTAAGCGCATAGTAAAGCTTATGCGCTTACGTGCAGCGTCTACTTCAACAACTTTAACCTTTACAATATCACCAGCTTTAACAACTTCACGCGGATCTGATATAAACTTATTCGTGATTGCTGAAATATGCACTAAACCATCTTGGTGTACACCTACATCAACAAACGCACCAAAGTTAGCAACGTTTGAAACCACGCCTTCTAAAATCATACCTGGTTTTAGGTCACTAATTTTTTCAACACCGGCTTTAAACTCAGCTGTTTTAAATTCAGGGCGAGGATCTCGACCTGGTTTATCAAGCTCAGTAATAATGTCGGTAACGGTTGGTAAGCCAAACTTTTCGTCAGTGTAATCATTAGCAGCAAGTTTAGTTAAAAAGTCGCTGTTACCAATTAGGTTACTGACATCTACGCTATTGCGTTCACAAATACGTTTAACAACAGGGTAAGCTTCAGGGTGAACTGATGAGTTATCTAGTGGATCGCTACCATTGTTAATACGTAAAAAACCAGCCGCTTGTTCAAATGCTTTTGGCCCTAAACGCTCAACCTTTTTAAGCTCACTACGTTTAGTAAATGTGCCGTTAGCATCGCGATAATTAACGATATTTTGCGCTAATGTTTTGTTCAAACCAGATACGCGTGTAAGTAGCGGTACCGATGCCATGTTTAAATCTACGCCTACTGAGTTTACACAGTCTTCAACTACTGAAATAAGGCTTTGGCCTAATTGGCTTTGCGATACATCGTGTTGGTATTGGCCAACACCAATTGATTTTGGCTCAATTTTAACAAGTTCAGCAAGAGGATCTTGAAGGCGGCGCGCAATAGAGACAGCCCCTCGTATAGAAACATCTAAATCTGGGAATTCATTAGCTGCAAATTCAGAAGCTGAGTAAACCGATGCACCCGCTTCGCTAACCATAATTTTACTAAGCTTAAGTTCGCTGTTTGCTTTCATAAGCTCAGCAACCAACTTATCTGATTCGCGTGATGCAGTACCGTTACCAATCGCAATTAGCTCAACTTTATGCTGACGACAAAGTTGCTCTAACGTACGCACTGATTTATCCCAATGATTTTGTGGTGCATGAGGGAAAATAGTTTGTGTAGCTAGTAATTTACCTGTGCTATCAACAACGGCAATCTTACAGCCAGTACGAAGGCCTGGATCAAGACCTAAAGTAGTACGGGGGCCTGCAGGTGCTGCCATTAATAAATCTTTTAAGTTTTTAGCAAATACGTCGATTGCACCAGCTTCTGCTTTTTCGCGCATTGCTGCAAAAAATTCATTCTCTAGGTGTAATCCTAACTTAATTTTCCACGCCCATTGCACAACGTTTAATAACCAAGGACTTGCCGCTTTATATTTAATATCTAAACGGTAATGGTCAGCAATCATGTTGGCACATAGTTGCGCTGAATTTTCAGCGCTAGGCTCTGGATTAACATTTAACTGAAGTACACCTTCATTTCGGGCTCTAAGCATAGCAAGCGCACGGTGAGAAGGTACTTTTTTGAGAAGTTCTTGATGCTCGAAGTAGTCACGGTATTTTGCACCCGCTTGCTCTTGACCTTTAATTACAGTGCTTTCAATTGCGCCGTTTTGACTAATGTGGCTTCTAAATTTAGCAAGTAATTTTGCGTCTTCAGCAAAGCGCTCCATCAAGATAAATTTAGCGCCTTCGAGTACCGCTTTTGTATCTGCAAAGCCTTTTTCAGCACTTACAAACTGCTCTGCTTGTTGCTCTGGGTCAAGGTTAGCATCTTTAAATAGTGCATCTGCAAGTGGCTCTAAACCAGCTTCAATTGCTATTTGGCCTTTAGTACGGCGCTTAGCTTTATAAGGTAGGTATAAATCTTCAAGTTCAGTTTTACTTTGTGCATTAGTTATATCGGCACTTAGCTCTGGCGTTAATTTATTTTGCGATTCGATGGTCGATAAAATAAAACTACGGCGCTCTTCTAGTTCACGTAAATACGATAAACGCTGCTCTAAAAGGCGTAATTGGGTGTCGTCTAGGCCGCCGGTAACTTCTTTTCTGTAGCGGGCAATAAAAGGAACAGTTGCGCCTTCATCAAGTAATTTTGTAGCTGCAACAACCTGTTGCTGCTGTGCGTTTAACTCACCGGCTAAACGTGCAGAGATATCGCTCATGCAAAAACCTTTTTATACAATAAAATAAGACCAGAAGCGTGTTACTGGCGCCGTTAATTGCTTGAATAATATCACAGGAGGTAGTAATAAAAAGCTCTTAAAGCAAGCTATTTCACTTGCTTTAAGATGGTTGGGAAGGGAGTAAATCAATTCAACTAAAAGAGCGCCCTAGTGAGGATGCTCAATGTTTTCTAATACTTCACTGAAAGAGTGAGCAATAGGGCTAATATGTAGTGGAATATGTAATGTTTTAGCTATTTGGCGAGCTGAAATTAAACCACAAATTTCGCTACTTGCTGTTGTTACTAATAAAAACATTACACCTTGATGCTCCATTGTTTGCAGCGCATCACCAATACATGCATAGCTTAAACTTTGCATGCTTACACCTGTAAGTCGGCTAATTGGCGTCATAATATCGCGCAAGCTTACTTCACTTCGTGGGGTATTTAAACGCTCTGCAATAATAGTAATTTTAGAGCTTTGTAAATCGGCGCTAGAAACAAGACCAATCAATTTTTGGTTCTCGTCGGTTACTAAAACAAAATCAGATTGTTGTGCACTAACTTGTTTAAGTGCATCTGTAATCGTTGTTGTATGCTCTGCACGAATAGGCGTTTTTTGAGTAAAGTTATTTACCATTTTTAGCGCTGGAGATGATAAATCAATCAATGGTTGGTCATCTGCAAATGTGCTTGCAATAACGCCGTGAGAAACATTTAGAGTACGTAATTCTTTAAAGTTAGACATAGTAGTCACCTTAGTAGTTATAAAATTTAATTAAGTTGTAAAATAATGAATTAAATTAAATAGCTAGGTGGTCCGCGTTGGTACGCAGTGCTAAAAGGTCTGTTTAGATTGGTGCTCTTATAAAAAGAATCTAC
The DNA here is from genome assembly GCF_015864715.1 of Pseudoalteromonas sp. NZS71. Taxonomy (NCBI): domain Bacteria; kingdom Pseudomonadati; phylum Pseudomonadota; class Gammaproteobacteria; order Alteromonadales; family Pseudoalteromonadaceae; genus Pseudoalteromonas; species Pseudoalteromonas sp. NZS71. The sequence continues at coordinate 16,859 of NZ_JADYWS010000029.1, forward strand.
GACATTAGGAAGTGGTTGAGGCGACCTAAAGGTAATAGTATTAACGTGAGAGTCTACGTCAAAATCGAGGTTTGCTTGGTCAGGAATGTCACAAGCAATAAAGTGATTAGATAGTTTAGCGTTATCAAGGTTTACTTCAGTGTTACTGGCATGCAGCGTCAAACTTACACTCATTAAAAGTGCAAACAATACGGCATTATTTAATATGCGCTGTACTATGTTTGACATAATCACGACCTTAATTAACTGCTTTCAAATTAAACAAATCAACTTGAATAATTCAGTTATAGCTTATTGCTTTAATTTACACAATCAAAAGTTAACATGATCTGAATCAAAACTTTTTATTTCTTTTTTTGGTAATCGATACTGTTTACATACCACTGCTTTTTACCCTGAGGAGTAGGTACTTCAAAATCGTCATCTACTTGTTTTTTAATCAGCGCCCGCGCCATAGGTGAGTCTATTGATATGTAATCTTTTCGGTCGTAAATTTCATCAGGTCCGACAATTCTGAATTTTTTAGTTTCACCTTCTTCGTTTTCAATTTCGACCCATGCACCAAAAAACACTTTTCCATCTTGAACGGGAGAGTAGTCGATGATTTTTAAATCAGGTATGCGTTTGCGTAAATAGCGTACACGACGGTCAATTTGGCGTAGCAAACGCTTGTTATATTGATAGTCTGCGTTCTCAGAGCGATCTCCGAGGCTGGCTGCCCAACTAACTATTTTTGTTACTTCTGGGCGTTTAACGTTCCATAGTTGGTCGTGTTCTTGTTGTAATTGTAAGTAACCTTCGCGGGTAACTAAATTTGTTTTCATGGTGAATTCTTTATTAGCTCTAATGGTGTGCACGTTATTAAATTTGCCAAAACTTGTCGAGCGTAAAATGTAATAAAGTACGAGTAAGTAAGCTTTGAAATGTTCAGTAACAATCTAAGCAAGTAATTAGTTTTTGATTATTAAGTTTTTCATTTATATTAACTAGTAATTGGATATAAAAATAAGAAAGAGATTATGGGACACGAAACCACAAAAGTATTAGTTGTTGATGACGATATGCGCTTACGCAGTTTGCTTGAACGTTATTTAGTAGAGCAAGGCTTTATTGTTAGAACCGCAGGAAACTCGGAGCAAATGGATAGACTCCTAGAGCGAGAAAACTTTCACTTAATGGTTCTCGATTTAATGCTCCCAGGCGAAGATGGCTTATCTATTTGCCGCCGTTTACGCCAAAAAGAAAATGAAATTCCTATTGTTATGCTTACTGCAAAGGGCGACGAAGTAGATCGCATTATTGGTCTTGAACTTGGCGCTGACGATTACATTCCAAAACCATTTAACCCACGTGAGCTACTTGCTCGCATAAAAGCAATTTTACGTCGCCGAGCAAAAGAAGTGCCAGGCGCACCTGCTGCTGAAGAAAACTTAATCGCTTTTGGTAAATTTACGCTTAATTTAGCAACGCGCGAAATGAGTGAAGGGGATAAAACAATATCGCTTACCAGTGGTGAGTTTGCAGTGCTTAAAGCGCTTGTTTCGCATCCACGTGAGCCACTTAGCCGCGATAAGCTAATGAACTTAGCGCGTGGCCGCGATTACAGTGCGCTTGAGCGAAGCATTGATGTGCAAGTGTCGAGACTTCGCCGCATGATTGAAGTAGATGCTGCCAATCCGCGATATATTCAAACCGTTTGGGGTTTGGGGTATGTGTTTGTTCCCGACGGTGAAAAGTAATATTTATGGGCATGTTTCCGCGCAGTGCTTTTGGACAAACTGTTTTTTTAGTGGCGGCTCTGCTGCTCATAAATCAAATAGTGTCTTATGTTACGGTTAGTTTTTATGTTGTAAAACCAACCATTGAGCAAGTTAACTTGATGCTTGCTAAGCAAATTAAAACAGTATTTATTGACTGGGAAGATGGCGTTGAAATAAACGACGAAGTATCTGCAAAGTTTTTTGAAATTACCGGCATTGAAGTCATGACGCAGCGCGAAGCAATGCGCCAAGGGCTTGGGCAAAGCCGCGAATATTCTATGCTATCGCGTAGCATGACTGAGCAACTTGGTGGTTATTCTCGTGTACGTATTAGCCAAACTGATCCGTTGATTTATTGGGTTGAAGCACCGCAAGCGCCAGGTTATTGGGTAAAAGTACCGCTTAAAGGCTTTAAAGAGAACAACTTAGAGTTTTTAACTTTTTACTTATCAAGTATTGGCTTTTTAAGTGTGCTGGGTGGGTGGTTGTTTGCAAGGCACCTTAATAGACCATTAAAAGCACTGCAACAAGCTGCAGTGAAAGTGGGTAAAGGCGACTTTTCTACCAAGTTAGAAGAACAAGGCTCAACAGAAGTAATAGAAGTAACGCGCGCGTTTAACCAAATGTCGCGCGGAATTGCCGCACTTGAAAACGACCGCCGTTTACTAATGGCCGGTGTATCTCATGATTTACGTACGCCGCTTACGCGTATTCGTTTAGCTACCGAAATGATGGTTGATGAAGACGACTATCTCCGTGAAGGTATTATTTACGATATAGAAGACATGAACGGGATTATTGATCAGTTTATTGAGTATCTACGCCACCATAAACGTGAAGAACTAAGTTGCGAAGATATCAATGCTTTAGTTGCCGAGGTTGTCAATTCTGAGCTTCAGCATCAACGTACTATTACGTTTAAAAGTAATCCAAATATAGGCAATATACCGTTAAGCTCTGTGGCTATTAAACGTGTAATTACCAACATGATTGGTAATGCGCTGCGTTATTCTGAGGGCGATATTGAAGTACTTAGCTACTTTAATTCAAACAAAAAGTATGTAGTTATCGCTGTAAACGATAATGGCCCCGGCATTCCTGAAAACGAACTAGAGTCTGTTTTTGAGCCTTTTAAACAAGGCGATGCTGCACGAGGAAGTGAAGGCAGTGGTTTAGGCCTTGCTATTATTAAACGCATTGTTGATATGCACGACGGTAAAGTAAAGCTAGAAAACCGCCCAGAAGGCGGTTTAAGTGCACAAGTATATTTGCCAATAAAGGTATCAACCCCTGCATAGTAAATGCAGGGGGCCCATTATATTAAAGTGCTTTAAAACGAATAGCTGTACCGCCACTAGTGGCTAATTTAAGCGTTAGTTTATCGCTTGCAGTTACAACACGTTTTTCGATAGCTAGATCGTACGGATTGTTTTTCCACTCTGCGCTTTTACCATCTTTATAAATTTGTGCTTCAAACTTTTTGCCTTGCTCTAAAAAGTCGAGTTTTACCTCAATTGTTCTGGCTTTTTCGTCAGTAACAGCACCTAAGTACCAATCATTTCCTGAGTATTTAGTGCTTTTACGTTCTTTACGAGCGAATACAATAAAGTCGCCTACTTCACCATCAATAGCAATACTTTGCTGCCAATCTGTTGGTACGTCTTGAATGAATTGAAACGCATCGGGCTTAGCCAAATAGTTTTTAGGTAAGTCGGCAGCCATTTGAATTGGGCTATACAAAACAACATAAAGTGCAAGTTGTTTGGCAAGTGTAGTTTGTGGACGGTTTGTATCGCCTCCTAAACCATTAAAGCTCATATCAAAAATACCTGGCGTAAAGTCCATTGGTCCTGCAAGCATGCGGGTAAAAGCAAGCATTGGTACATGCTCTGGTGGGTTAGGTGGTGAACCCCATGCATTATACTCTTGTCCGCGTGCACCTTCGCGCGCAATCCAGTTTGGATAAGTACGGCGCAGGCCTGTATCTTTAATTGGCTCGTGAGTATTAATGCTAATTTTATGCTTAGCCGCAAGTTTTACGTTATAAAGGTATTCGTTAACCATAAACTGGCCGTCATGCCATTCGTGGCGAGCAATACCGTTTTTGTCTATACGTTTTATATTTCCGCCATCGGCTACATAACCTGTTTTTACTTGGCTTACGTTTGATTTTTCGTAAAGGGCAAAAGCATCTTCCATTTGGTCACGGTAGTTGCTTACATTGCCTGATGTTTCATGGTGGCCAATGAGCTGTACGCCTTTTTCTTTGCCGTATTGAGTCAGTGCTGCTATATCAAAGTCGTCGTACGGTTTGGTAAAGTTAAATACATCGCCATTAAAATACCAATCGCCATCCCAACCAATATTCCAGCCTTCAACGAGTACGCCATCAAAACCATACTGCGCTGCAAAATCCATATAGTATTTTGTGGTTTGCGTAGTGGCGCCGTGTTTTTTACCACTACCCCAAGTTTGCGTGTTTATATGCATACCCCACCAAATACCCACGTATTTGCCAGGCTTAACCCACGACACGTCACCGAGTTTATTAGGCTCGTTTAGGTTTAGTATTATATCTGAATTAACTAAGCCAACAGCGCTGTCGGCTATTTGAATGGTGCGCCATGGTGTTTTAAAAGCACCTTGTTTTTTAACTGCAACACCATCTGACCACGGTGTTAAATCGGCAGTGAACGTACCAGAGCGGCGTTGATTAAGCACCATGCCTGCGTAATCAACAAGTGCGGCTTCATGAATACTAATATGAGTACCGTCACTTGTTTTAAACGTAAATGGTGTGTGAGCTAGTGGAGCTTCGTTAAGTGGGGTAGTGTTGTAAACATATTCGTAGCGGTTCCAGCCACGAGCAGGTATCCACCATGCTGTTGCATCATGGCTATTGTTTATTGCAAATTCAGTTAACTCTTTGGTTATTTCTGTATGTTCGAACCCGGCTTGTTGTGGTACTTCGTATCGAAAACCTACACCACTATCAAATGCTTTAAATCGAATAGTGTAGGTACCTTTATTTGGCTCGTTTTTTGTAAAGGTAACGGCTACTTCGTTATATTCGTCAACAACGTTTTGGCGTTCGCCCCAGGGTTGTTGCCACTGCGAGTTAACGCTTTGTTGTTCAATGCTTTTAATTTTAAAGCCGTCGCTAAAAGCTGCTTGTGTTTTAAATTCAAACCCCAGTAAAGATTTGTTTATAACCGCTTTGTTTTTAAATTTTATTGCGTAGCTTGGCGTGTTGTTTTCGTCAGAGATGCTTACTGTTATTTGTGTGTCTGGCGATTTTAGCTCTACGGTTTGTCCGTAGCTATTACTAGCAAAGGCTAAAAGCACAAGTGCTGGTATTCTCATGGTGTGTCCTTAGATGAGTCGGTGGTGACATCTAAGGATAATGACTGTTGATGATTAATACGACTGCTTACATACGTATTCAATGTTTTAAAAAATAGAAAGAATTTGGTGGCTTAATCGGTCTATAATGTAAACAAATTGATAATAGCGACAAGAAAATGATAAAAAGCTTACTTTGTGTATTTTTACTAAGTGTTAGTACTGGAGTTTTTGCAGCAAATATTACAATTAAAAATGCTAATAATGACCCATTACCTAATGCTGTTGTATGGCTAACTGCAGGAGACCCCTCTAGCGTTATTCCTCCAGAAGCACCTTATGCGATGACCCAGCAAAATCGAGAATTTAAGCCGCGTATTTTAGTTGTCCCGCAAAATGCAAAGGTAGAGTTTCCGAATGCGGACTCAATCATGCATCATGTTTATTCATTTTCTAAAGCCAAAACGTTCGAATTAAAGCTATATAAGGAGCACCCAAAAGCGCCCATTACTTTTGATCAAACGGGTGTTGTTGAGCTTGGCTGTAATATTCATGATTGGATGTTAGGTTATATTGTGGTGGTAGATAGTACTATTTTTGCAATCACTGATGAAAACGGGAATGTTGATTTAAATGCCAATGCAGGCGAATACACGTTAAGTGTTTGGCATTCTGGATTTAGTGATATTAGTAAGGTTGAATCTCAAACTATTACTGTGGCTACTAACCCGATCACTTATAAAGTAAAGCAGGAAATTGCGGAGCAAATTGATTTTGCTACGGATGAATTTGATGACTATTAATCGCTTAATAAGGCTGGCATTTTTAGCCGGTGCTTTATGTTTTAGTAATGCATTGTATGCACAAGTAAAAGGCTTGATACAAATTAGAGCCGTGCAGGGGGACGATATACGTAGCTTCCAAGAGGGCGGTCTTGGGCTATATCGGCACGATACTAAAAGCGACGAACTTATTTTATCCCAAGGTATTTTAGATTTTAATGTTGATTTAGCATCTAGTTGGTCGGCTCATGGGGTGTTAAATGCGAATCAAGATCCTGACGTTGGCCTTGGTTTTACGCAGGCTTATATAAAGTATCAGCCGCTATCTAACAGCAACTATAAATGGCACATGCGCGTGGGGGGCTTTTACCCACTTATGTCGCTTGAAAATCCTGATATAGGGTGGACTTCTCCTTATAACTATACAAACTCAGCTATTAATAGCTGGATAGGCGAGGAAGTACGCACTGTTGGCGCAGAGGTAACTATTAAGCGCCCAGCAAAACGTTTTAACAGCGCTCATAGCTTTAGTTTTGTAGGTGCTACATTTAAAGGCAATGATCCTGCCGGTACTTTACTTGCGTGGCGTGGTTTTGCATTACACGATAGACAAACTACATTTAACGAAAGTATTAAATTTGCGCCTATAGCGGCATTAAATGCATACGAATTACGTTGGCAGGCTAATCAGGTTTTACCGTTTGAAGAGGTAGACGGGCGTTTTGGCTATTACGCTGGCGTACATTGGGATTACTTAAAAAAATCACAATTTCGAATTTATTATTACAACAATAACGGTGACCCAACCACACTCAATATTAGTACAGGGCAGTATGCTTGGGATACTCGCTTTACAAGCGCTGCTTGGCTTTATAAGTTTAATAGTAAAACACGTTTAATAGCACAGGTACTTAATGGTAAAACTGAAATGGGCAGTAACGCATTAATTGATAATGCTTTTTATAGCCATTATTTAATGCTGAGCCATAAAGAAGGCAAACATCGAGTTTCAGTACGTTATGATTATTTTAAAGTTACTGACAACGACACAACCGCGTTTGACCCTAATGCCAGCAATGGGGAAGGCTTAACAGCAACATGGCGCTACCAGCTCACTAATAAACTACAAATAGGGGTTGAAGGTTCTGCACTTAAAAGTGTTGCAAAAAATAGAGAGCCAATTGGATTTAATGAACGAATCTCGCAGCAGCAAATAATGCTAAATGCGCAATGGCGTTTTTAAAAGTATAAAAAAGGGAGCATTTAAATGCTCCCTTTTTAGTTTAATAAAATTGGTATAGATTATACCAACCTGCATAAATCTTTGATCAATTTAACGAATTAAATTGCACTATAACGTCGTTAAAAATTTTTTATTTAGAACAACTAGATACAAAAATTTCTGCCTAGTTCTAGCGTAATTTTCTTAACGTTAAATAGACCCCATATATAAGCAGATTGGTATTATTTTTTATCGAATGCGCGTTTCATGTAGTTAGGTGTAGCGAGTGCACCATGGTGAATACCGTTGTTATAGTACTCGCTGTGCTGTGCAATATTTGCAGCTGCATCTTCTCTAAAACCGTCAAATGCTTGTGATTTACGTGCAAGTGTTACTGACCATAAACCGCTTGGGTAAATTGGTTGTGGAAATGGTAATGTTTGTAAATCGTTAAAGCCTACGCTTAACATTGCTTCGCGCATTTCAACTAATAATGGCATGTGCATAAGTGGTGATTCGCTTTGTTGTACTAAAATACCACCTGGGCGCAGTGCATCTAAACAGCTTGTGTAAAACGCATGATTAAATAAACCCTCACCTGGACCTACCGGATCTGTGCCATCAACAATCACTACGTCGATAGATTCGCCAGCGGCTTCGCGCATGTATTTAATACCGTCGTCAAACATAACAGTTGCACGGGCGTCGTTATTAGATTCACAAAGCTCTGGGAAGTATTTTAACGACATTTTCGTTACTACTTCGTCGATATCTATTTGCGTTACAGTTTCTACGCCTGGGTGTTTTAATACTTCGCGTAAAGTACCGCAGTCGCCGCCGCCAATAATAACGACGTTTTTAGGGTTTGGATGCGCTAAAAGTGCAGGGTGGCTGATCATCTCATGATAAAAGAAGTTTTCGCGGGTTGTTACCATAGTACACCCGTCGATGATCATTAAATTACCAAAGTCTGTGGTTTCAAACATTTCTACCTTTTGAAAAGGAGACTGTTTTTCATCTAACTTTTTATTAATACGTAATGAAAATGCGCTGCCATCGCGGTCGCTAATTTCAGTAAACCACTTACTTTGATCTAAATTTGCCATAGTTACTATTACACTTTTTAGGTTGAGTATGAAAAAGGGGCAATTCTGCCAGTGCTTGGCGTTTTGCTCAATGACATTTTAACTGATTTGACGAATAAAGTTAGTTAGGAGTGAGTGAAAGTTCAATTTTTGTTAGCCTAGTGGATAGTGACGTATTAAAATGCGCCTTTATACCTAATTGACTAAAGAAGAGTTGCCATGACCTGGGGTTTAGAAACAGCACGCGCCACTTATAACGTTGCTCATTGGAGTGATGGTTATTTTGATATTAACGCACAAGGCGAACTGGTGGCTTACCCAGATGGCGACCAAACAAAACCGGCCATTTCTTTAACGCAATTAACTGAGCAGTTTAAGCAACAAGGTTTAACGCTGCCGGTTTTAGTACGCTTTACCGATATTTTAAAAAATCGTGTAGACACCCTTACTAACGCGTTTACGCAAGCGCGAGCAAATCGTGAATATAACGGAAAATACACCTGTGTTTACCCAATTAAAGTAAATCAGCAACGTTCTGTAGTAAGTAAACTATTAGCGCATCCAAGCGGGCTTGTTGGCCTAGAAGCAGGCTCAAAGCCAGAACTTATGGCTATTTTGGGTGTAGCAAAAGAGCCAATCACAATAGTGTGTAACGGCTATAAAGACAGTGAGTTTTTACGCCTAGCGTGTATTGGTCAAGCAATGGGCCACAGCGTAAAAATTGTGGTAGAAAAGCTTTCAGAACTGACCACACTACTTGAAGAAATAGACAACCTAGGCATTGAACCGGCTATTGGTATTCGCATTCGCCTAAACTCAGTAGGCAAAGGCAAGTGGCAAAACACGGGCGGCGAAAAAGGCAAGTTTGGTTTAACAGCAGGCCAAGTACTAAGTGCTGTTGAAGTGCTTAAAAAGCATAATAAGCTGCACTTAATGCAAATGGTGCATTTTCATATTGGTTCTCAAATTGCCAATATTCGTGATATTCACCGTGCTTTACGTGAATGTGCACGCCACTTTGCTGAGCTTACACAATTAAACGTACCGTTAAATACCGTTGATGTGGGCGGCGGCTTAGGTGTTGATTACGAGGGCTCTGGCTCGCGTAGTGCATGTTCAATGAATTACACCGTAGAAGAGTATGCGCGTAACGTAGTGAATGCATTTGCAGAAGTGTGCGATCAGCATAACCTTACGCATCCGGCCATTATCACCGAGTCGGGGCGTGCTTTAACTGCTCACCATGCGGTATTAATTACCGATGTAATTGACGTAGAAAAAGCGCCTAATCATTTAAATCCAGAGCCACCGCTTGAAAATAGCGCATTAGTGCTTGATGAAATGTGGCAGTGTTTACAGCGTTTAAACCCGCGTATGGCATTAGAGATCTATCACGACGCTATGCACTTATTTAGCGAAGCGCACGATCAGTACGTGCATGGCTTAGTAAGCATGCTAGAGTGGGCGAAAATAGAGCAGCTTTACTTTACTATTTTACATCGTGTGCGGGCATCGCTTAGTAATAACGCGCGCGCGCACCGTGAAGTACTCGACGATTTAAACGAAAAGCTTGCTGATAAACTCTTTGTTAACTTTTCATTATTTCAGTCGTTGCCTGATGTATGGGGTATTCAGCAGTTGTTTCCTGTTATGCCAATCGAAAACTTAACTCAGCCACTGACTCAGCGCGCGATTATTCAAGATATTACCTGCGATTCTGACGGGCAGATTCGTGAATACGTTGAAGGCGCTGGTATCGAAACCAGCCTACCAATACCAGAATATAAGCATGGCGAGCAATACCACATTGCTATGTTTATGGTAGGCGCGTATCAAGAGATTTTAGGTGATTTACATAACCTATTTGGTGACACTGATTCGGTGCACGTAGAGCTTAACGACGAAGGTTATGTGTTAACCAATGCTATAAAAGGTGATAGCGTTAAGGATGTATTAAAGTTTGTTGACTATGATAGCGCCATTTTAGCTGACAACTTTGCGTACCAAGTTAATAAACTTGATGTATCGACGCAGTGTAAAGAAGGTTATTTAGCTGAGCTTAATGCAGGCCTTGAAGGCTATACCTATTTTGAAGATTAATTTGTAAGCAACTGAAAGCGCAGTATTAGTGGCTGCGCAATGTTTAAAGGAATGGAAGTAATGTCAGTTATTCGCAGTGTATTTAGTATTATTTTTTACACAATAAACACACTTTTTTGGTTTGTGCCTATTTTTGTTTGTGGGCTTATAAAGCTTATCCCTATTAAGCCTCTACAAAAGCTTATGAGCTGGGCAGCTAAGCAATTTGCAACTATTTGGGTTGCCTTTAATAGCTTAAATCAAGCGTTATTCACGCCAACTAAACTTAATGTAACTGGCCTTGAAGACCTTAAACTAAAAGATTGGTATCTAGTAATTGCAAATCACCAAAGCTGGGTCGATATTTTAGTATTACAGCGTGTGTTTAATCGTAAAATTCCATTTTTAAACTTCTTTTTGAAAAAAGAGCTTATTTACGTGCCTATTTTAGGTTTGTGTTGGTGGGCGCTTGATTTTCCGTTTATGACTCGCACGAGTAAAAGCCAATTAAAAAAGAATCCAAAGCTGCGTGGCAAAGATTTAGAAACCACACGTAAAGCCTGCGAAAAATTTAAAGAGATGCCAGTAAGTGTGGTTAACTTTGTAGAAGGCACTCGTTTTACTACGCAAAAGCATGAGCGCCAGAATAGCCCGTTCCCACATTTATTAAAACCAAAAGCGGGCGGTATTGCTTTTGTAATGCAAGCAATGGGCGAGCAAATTACTAAAGTGGTTAACGTCACCATTCAGTACCCAGATGGTATTCCTACTTTTATGGATTTTGCTGGTGGTAAGGTAAAAAATATCAACGTACACGTGGAAGTAAGGCCAGTAAGCGCAGAGCTTATTGGTGACTACACAGGTGATTCTGAATTTAGAGTTCGCTTTCAAAGCGAGTTAAACCGCTTATGGGAAAACAAAGAGCAAACACTGCAATCGCTCGAAAAAACCCATAAGTAAAAGGTAAAAATATGAGCTTACAGTTATGCTAAAAAAGTGGTTACCAAATTGGCTTAACGGCTTAATTGTAGGCTGCGTATTGTTTTCTAACATGATACTTTTTGGCTCGCTAGTATTTGTACTAGGGCTTATTAAGTTATTACTGCCTTTGCCTGTGGTTAACTCTATATTACACAGCGCTTACCGAGGTTGGTGTAACGGCAACCGTTTAGGGCTTTGGTTAGGTTGCCCTAACATTGTGGTTGATATAAGTGGCGACTTAAACTCAAAAAGTTGGTATTTACTTATTTGTAACCACGCGAGTTGGTTAGATATAACTGTACTTAGCTCATTACATGCATTGCCTGCCCCTAAGTTCTTTTTAAAAGACGGGTTAAAATACATGCCTTTTATTGGCACTGGTGCGTGGGCTATGGGTATGCCGTTTATGAAACGGGTAAGCAAAGCGCAACTAGCTAAAAATCCAAAGTTGAAAGGGTTGGATGTAGAGCGCACGAAGCGTAGCTGTCGTAATTTTCGTCATCACCCTACTACCATCATTAATTTTGTTGAAGGTACACGCTATACGCCAGCCAAACATAAACTGCAACAAAGTCCTTTTAAGTATTTATTAAAGCCTAAAGCTGGCGGCATTGCTTTTGCGCTTGAAGTATTAGCCGATCAATTTGATGCCATGCTTAATACAAGTTTAGTATATAGCGGTAAGACAGATCACGTTTGTCGTAACTTGCTAAAAGGTGAGCTAGATTCTATTTATGTTTCAATAGACGTAACGCCCATTAATGACAATATGCAGGGCAGCTATCAAAGCGATGACGTATTTAAAGTTAATTTTCAACATTATGTGAATGAGCTATGGGTTGCTAAAGATCAGCAGCTTGCCGACATTTATGCTCAACAAGATTTACCTGAACCACAAATCAGTAAGGAAATTGAAACACTATGACCAACACCCATCTTCAGGAATTAATTGCTCCTTGGTTTGAAAAAGTACCCGACGCGGATTTTCTTAGCTCAATTACCGCAGTCTCAATAGGGATATTTTCTTTATTGATTGTTTACTTATTTACTCGTAGATTAATGTTACCTGGCATTCAAAAAATAGTGACGAGGCTTTCTCCTGAGCGAATTGGTGCGCTTTCTCCTATGCTTAATAAGCTAAATAAGCGTATTGCCGGAATGCTGTGCTGCGTATTGTTTTTAGCTACGTTTGATAGCGTATACCCAGTTAATGAAATTGCAGGAGAAATACTAAAAACGATAGGACAAGCTTTGCTTATTATTTATGCTGGTTTTATTTTTAGCAGTATTGTGAGCATTGCGGGTACTATTTATAACCAGTTAGAGTTTGCCCGCGAGGTCCCTATTCAGGGCTTAATTCAGGTTGTTAAGCTAATAACCTTTATTGTGTGTGCAATTTTAATTGTGAGCATTTTTCTTGAGAAGTCACCTACTTATATTCTCTCTGGCTTTGGTGCTATTGCTGCCGTTACGTTATTAGTATTTAAAGACACTATTTTAGGCTTTGTAGCCAGTATTCAAATAGCAGCAAATCGCCTAGTAACCTATGGTGATTGGATTCAAGTAGAAAATTACGGCGCCGATGGCGAAGTAATTGATTTGGGTTTAAATACTGTAAAGGTACGTAATTGGGATAACACCATAACAACTATTCCAACTTATATGCTAGTTGCGGGTTCATTTAAAAACTGGCGCGGGATGCAAGAGTCGGGCGGTAGACGTATTAAACGCTCACTCAATATTGATATGCACAGCATTTGTTTAGTGGGTGATGAGTTTAGAAAACAAATTGATGCGGCTATTCCGCTGCACGACTATATTCGAGTGACGACATTACCTGCTCAGGTTTCTAATTTAGGGTTATTTCGTCGCTATGCTGAAGGCTATTTAAAGCAGCACAGTAAAATTAATACGTCGCTTACGTTAATGGTACGAGAGCTACAACCACTAAACCATGGTTTACCTATTGAGTTTTATTGCTTTAGTGAAGACAAACGCTGGATTTCGTACGAGCATTTACAAGCCGAAATAATGGACCATTTACTTGCGGTATTACCCGTGTTTGGGCTTAGGGCATATCAAAGTGTTAGTGGGCAATTAAGCCCACCGAGTGAGCAACAAACAGATAAGCCAACATTTAGAGTGATGGCAAATAGTGTTGTAAAAGACCCACAGCAATAAATAAAGCTAAGAGCCACCAAATAGGTGGCTTTTTAAATCGCAGCCATGCAAATGTAATTATTACTAACGCAACTTGCCAAAGGTTATGCACCGCTGATGTCCAAATTGGCGAATACAGTGCAGCCGCTAAAAAACCGACTACCGCGGCATTAAGCGCTGCTATTGAGCTTGCAAAGCGTGGCTTACTTGCCAAGTTAATCCAGCTCTTCTGAAATGCCAAAATAAGTAAAAAACCAGGCATAAATATAAGCAGTGTAGCTATAAGAGCACCCACTAAAGGTTGTTCTGTAGTAAGTTGTGCGCCTAAGTAAGTAGCAATAGTAAACATAGGCCCAGGCACTGCTTGTGCACTCGCGTAAGCACTTAAAAACTGATCATCACTTAATGCTGGTACGCCAGCTTGAAGTACCGGCAGTACTACGTGTCCGCCGCCGAACACCATTGCACCTGCCTGGTAAAAAGGGGCAAACAAAGCGAACTCATGCCCTAGTGGAATAAAGCTCACACCAAGTAAGAGCGCAAATAATCCCAGTGCAATCCAATTAATATTACTTTTTGTACTGCTAACATTTTCTGTGGCTGTACCAAGTTTTAATAAAGGCCATATAGCACCCATTGTTGCAGCGGTTATTAAAATAGCGATTTGAGTACCCATCATTGGAAATAACACCAAAGCAAGTGTACTCATTACAGCAAGTAACTTAAGCGCAGCACTTGTACAAAAGCTTTTAGCCATACTAAGTGTGGCATCAGCAACTATAACAACGGCAAATAACTTTAAGCCCGCAATAATAGCAAAGTAAACAGCGTCAAACTGATGAGCACTAACCGCAAGTAGCACCATTATTAAAAACGAAGGCAGAGTAAAACCTACAAAAGCAGATATACCGCCCAGTACTCCAGCACGCTCAACACCAATAGCAAAACTAACTTGGCTAGAGCCCGGCCCAGGCAGTGCTTGGCTTAAACTAATAAGTTGTGCGTAACGCGTGTTAGTTAACCAATTTAACGAGTCTACAAAGTGGCGTTTAAAATAACCTAAATGCGCAGCAGGGCCGCCAAAGCTCATACACCCTAGTAAAAAAAACTGTCTAAAAATAGCAATTAACATTGCGCCAATATCCTTTGTAAAATTCATTAAATTGTCACAGCGTAGTATGACATTTTTATTAAAATGGCACATTAGTTTGAGGTCTGTTTAACAATCAAGCAAGATGCGTTGCTTTTAACACTCTCTTCATAGTTTGTTCATACATGTATTTGCATACTCTTGCTAAATTCTTAATGAATAGGGTATCACCATGACTTTAACTAAATCACTTTTAAGCGTAACCGTAGTAGCTGTATTACTTTCTGGTTGTGAAATGAATAACACAGGTAAAGGAGCCGCTATAGGCGCCGCAGCCGGAGGTGTATTAGGTAAGGCTACGGGTAATCATAAAGATAAACGTATTTTTATTGGTGCAGCTATTGGTGCACTGGCGGGCGCTGCTGTTGGCGACTACATGGATAAGCAAGAAGAAGCATTTCGTGATGAGTTAGCGGGTTCAGGTGTTGAAGTAGTGCGTGAAGGCGATAACTTACGTTTAGTAATGCCATCAAACATTACGTTTGCGACTGCTCAGTCTTATATTTCATCAGGCTTTAACGATACGTTAGATGCGATTGCTAAAGTGATGAACAAATACGAAAAAACCTACCTTAGTGTGCAAGGGCATACTGACAGTACGGGTAAAGATAGCTTCAACATGAACCTATCGCGTGAACGCGCACAAAGTGTGAAAGACTACTTAGTGAACCAACAAATTATGGCTACACGTGTTAGCACTATGGGCTATGGCGAAACACGCCCAATTGCAACTAATGATAGTGCAAATGGCCGTGCTCAAAACCGTCGCGTAGAAATTCAGATAGTGCCAAATACCGAAGGTTAATCCTTATTAAACTGTAATTCACACAGTTTTTGATACAACGGGTTACTTGCTAACAACTCTTGGTGAGTACCCGTTGCTATGATTTCCCCATTTTCCATCACTACAATTACATCGGCATGTTTTACCGTTGCCAGCCTATGGGCAATTATTAACGTTGTTCTGTTTTGCATTAAATGCTCAAGTGCAGCTTGTACATGGTGTTCGCTTTGCGCATCCAGCGCGCTGGTGGCTTCATCAAGAAGAAGTATTTCAGGGTCTTTTAATATGGCACGTGCAAGCACAATACGCTGCTTTTGCCCACCCGATAACCTCACACCCTGCTCACCTAAAAAGCTGTTATAACCTTGCGGTAACTGTTTGATAAATTCATCGGCATGCGCATACTTTGCTGCGGCATATACTTGCTCATCGGTTGCACTTGGGTTGCCGTAGCGGATGTTATGCATTACGTCGGAGCTAAATAAAATAGGGTTTTGCGCTACCATGCCCATTTTATTACGCAGAGTATTAAGCGATAAATCTTTAATGTTTACATCTTTAAACTTAATAGCTCCGCTAGCCGGATCGTAAAAACGTTGTAGCAATTCAAATAACGTTGTTTTACCTGCGCCAGAAGGGCCAACAATTGCCACGGTTTGGCCTTGATTTATATTTAGGCTTATTTTATTAAGCGCGCTTACGTCTGGGCGAGAAGGATAGTTAAAGCTTATATTTTCAAGCGTAATAGCAGGGCTACTACTATCTTTCAGTAAGCTGTCGTCTTGTGGATCTAGTGGGTTTTCTATCTCACTTTTAACAGCAAGTAACTCAAGTAACCTTGCCGCCGCGCCTGCTGCACGTTGTAGTTCGCCATATACTTCAGCAACGGTTGCCACCGACATTGCCACCATAATAGCGTAAAACACAAACGCACCTAGCTCACCACCTGTCATGGTACCTGCAAGTACATCGTTGCCACCTACCCATAGCATAGCGCTAATGGCACTAAAGGTTAAAAAAATCACTACAGCTATTAAAAATGAACGTTGCTTAATACGTTTTTTAGCCACGTTAAAGGCTTTTTCGGTCTCAAGCGCAAAGGCATGCTGCTCTTGTGCTTCGTGGCTATAGCTTTGCACTACTTTAATATTTTGTATGATTTCTCCGGCATAGGTACTTATGTCGGCAATGGCATCTTGGCTAGAGCTTGCTAGTTTACGTACCTTGCGACCAAATATCATCATAGGAACAAGTACCAGCGGTACACAGGCTACAACCACTAAAGTAAGTTTTAAATTAGTAAACAACAGCATAGCTAAGCCACCAATCAACATAAGTACACTGCGCAGTGCCATAGAAAATGATGAGCCGATAATTGATTGCAGTAATGTGGTGTCGGTGGTTAAACGCGACATAAGTTCGCCACTGCGGTTTTCTTCAAAGTAGCTAGGGTGTAGCGTTACAATGCGATTAAACACTGCTTTTCTAATATCGTTACTGACTCGTTCGCCAATCCACGACATTAAATAAAAACGGCTAAAGGTACCGATCGCTAATAAGCTGATTAAGCCAATGAGTACCAGTACAGCTTGCTGTAATTGATCTTTGGAGCCTGCAATAAACCCATGATCAATAACAAACTTAACCCCCTGACCTAGTGATAAGTTAACACCCGCAGTGACCAATAGCGCGGCTAGCGCAGCTACTACCATCCATTTGTAAGGTTTTATAAAAGCAAAAACAGGTAATAAGCTGCTAAAAGCGGCTTTTTCGGATGCAGAGGTGTTTTTTGACATAGTGGATTCTTTTTAAAGGTTAAGGTATAGATATGGCATCATCGGATTAAAAATCAATAGTATTAAATATCATCAATAAGGAATTGTTATGACAACAAAAATAATAAGCGGTGAATTTACAGTGGCTTTAGCGCCTATTGAAGGTTATGCCAAAGGGCAGCAAGGTATTAACTTAGGACGTATGTCGATCGATAAAACATTTAAAGGTGACTTAAATGCTACAAGCCAAGGCGAGATGCTTAGCGCAATGACGTCTACCCAAGGCAGTGCAGGTTACGTGGCAATAGAGCAAGTGATAGGTGAGCTTGAAGGTAAGCAGGGCAGTTTTGTACTGCAACACTTTGGCACTATGAATAAAGGACAAGACAGTCTTATTTTAAATGTTATTCCTGATTCAGGCACAAATGAGCTAAAAGGATTAACTGGCAGTATGAAAATACGCATTGAGCAGGGCATTCACTATTACGACTTTGACTACCGCTTATAAAATGGATAACAAACAATGCAAAAAATAGTAGAATTTAAAAAGCGTGGTTTTTTTAGTAACGGCATTGATGTAGATGCTTTGAATGAGCGCATATACCACTTAAATCAAGAAGGTTGGAAAGTAATAAGTATAAATACTGCGACTGCTTTTCAAGGCCAAATAACGGCCTATATATTATTAATAGAAAACGATGAACTATAAGGATAAGAATGACATTAGCAGCGTGGTTTAGTTTAGTAGTTGTATGCATGATGGGTGCAATGTCGCCAGGCCCAAGCCTTGCAATTGTACTAAAGCATACAATGAGTGGCGGAATGAAAAACGGTATGCTTGCTGCACTTAGCCATGGCGTGGGTGTTGGGCTTTATGCGGCAGCTTCGTTACTTGGTTTGGGGACATTGATGGCTCAGTTTCCAACGGTATACCAAGTACTTGTATATTTAGGCGCTGGGTATTTAGCCTATTTAGGTTTAAAAATACTATTAGCAAAACCCAATAATGACGAACTGCAAGTACAAAAAAGTGAGATAAGCGCAGTTAAAGCATTACAAGATGGCTTTGCCATTGCTTTTTTGAACCCCAAGCTCGCTATTTTCTTTTTAGCCTTGTTCTCACAGTTTATTGACCCGCAAAATCTCACTTTAAGCATTGGCATTATTATGTGCTTAACCGTGTTTGTAATTGATACAGGTTGGTATTTACTAGTTGCAGTACTTACTGAGGTTTCAAAAAATCGCTTTGGTTTTACTAAGCAGAACCCATGGCTTGATAAAATACTGGGGGTTGTGTTTATTGCTCTTGCTATAAAAGTCGTTATTAGTTTGTAAGATTGAGTAGAGATTATTGAAGTTTGCAGAGTGTATTTGTAGTTATATAGATAAAGGATTAAAACAATGACAAAACATATTTTAAAAAGTGCATCTTTCGACCCGAAGGTTCAGCAATACTGGATGCTAATGGCCGCTTTTTTTAGTGTACTAGCGCTGGTGACTATTCCGTTGTTACCCATTGTTTTAGCGATTGTATGGCTGGTGGGCGGGCGAATACTCGCAGCTATGTCGGCTGACTTATTACCACAAAAATTGGTAGTTAAACGTGGCATATTATTTAAAGAAGAAAAATCTATTCCGCTTGAAAAAATAACAGATGTAGGGTTAAGCCAAGGGCCGCTCATGCGAATTTTTGGATTATATCGTTTAAGCTTTGAAACGGCAGGGCAGTCAGGAAATGGTGCTTTAGTGTCTTTGCTTGGTGTGGTTAATGCGAGTGAGTTTAGAGAGGCGATACTTGAGCAAAAAGATGTATTGGCTAATCAAGGTAAAACGTCGCAGCAGGCAACAGAGCAAAGTGAGAAAGAGCTACTGAGAGCACTTACTTATAGTGTTAAAAATATTGAGCAGATGCTACTTGTTTTAGTTGATGAAAGGCAGCAAAAGTAACCTGTTTTAAACTTGTAATACTTATAAGGATGTTTTTATGAATACGGATATAAAAAATATATTTAATAATCATCCTGAGGCAGCTAAAAGTACGCTTATACAATTACGAGAGCTAATTTATACCGTAGCACAAGAGCAAAACTTAGGAGCTGTTGAAGAGTCTTTAAAGTGGGGAGAGCCAAGTTATAACACAATAAATGGTAGCCCCATTCGCGTAGGCTTTAAGGGCTCATCGTGTTATTTGTTTTTTCATTGCCAATCTAAGCTAGTAAGCACATTTAGAGAGTTGTACTCTCATAATCTTATCTTTGAAGGAAATAGAGCAATAGTGTTAAATAGTGAAAAGCCATTACCAGAACACCCAGTTAAAGAGTGTATTAAATTAGCACTGACTTATCACAGCGTTAAACACCTACCTTTGTTAGGCGCATAATTATAAGTACTTAGTAGATACTTAAAATACGCTACATATTTGGTTTGCGTCACAGGTAATAACAGTCACGTTTTCATAACCCACACGCGTTAATGCTTCTGCTCCCAACGTTGCGCGTGCACCACTTGCGCAGTGCACGTAAATAGGGCGAGCTGCGTCTTTTTCTATTTCCATTAGTTTCATCTCGAGTAATCCACGCGGAATATTTATAGCGCCGGCAGCCGATTTTGTCGCGTGCTCTGCAGGTTCTCGCACATCAATAAGTAAACCTTTATTTTGTTCAAGCTCGAGTTTTGCTTGCGCTGCGTCAATACGGCGTTGGTTAGGTGTGATAATTTTTAGTAAGTCAGGGATTGATGTAAGCATTAGTTTGTAAATCCTCTTTTTCTTAAAAAAGACATTAATAGGTGCTACTTGGTATAAGTAGGTTGAATTGAGTTAATACTTATAAATAACGTTAAAAACTGAAAGTTACTTTATATAAAGTAACTTAATAGTGCGGATACTGCTACAGCACTTCCGCCGATTAATAAAATGGCATCGCTAGTTTCATGGCCATCTTAATATTAGTAAAACCTAATGTTAATTATATTAGAACTTACTAATGTAAAAGTCTATACTTAAAAAGGTATCAAAAAGAGAAATAATAAAATGAATATTGAACAACTAGCTGTCAACGCAGAGCAAGCCGAACAGTTTTTAAAATTAATGGCTAACAAAAATCGCTTAATGATTTTATGTAGTTTATTACAAGGTGAGCAAAGTGTAGGTGAGCTAAATAAAAATGTACCTTTAGCACAGTCAGCGTTATCTCAGCATTTAGCAAGTTTACGCAAGGCAGATATGGTTGCTACTCGCAGAGAAGGGCACACTATTTATTACTCATTGACCGATCCAAAAGTTGAGTCGATCATTGCTTTGCTATATGAGTGGTTTTGCCGACAAGAAAATACTAAATAAACGTAGCTATTTCATCGATAGATTTTTTATCCAGTGCATGAGCCGGTATTGTTGCATCATCACTTGGGTAACCTGCAATAAGTAGCATGTATGGGCGTTCGTTATCTTTATCGCGATTACATATGTCGGTTAAAAAGCTCATTGGTTTTGGAGTATGAGTAAGGGTTGCCAAACCAGCACGATGCAAAGCTTGAATTAAAAAGCCGGTAGCTAAACCAACAGACTCATGCACATAATAATTCGTATTTTTATCATCGGTGCTTACGCCCCCCTTTTTTTGACTAAATACAGCTATAAGCCAAGGTGCATGCTCTAAATAAGGCTTATTAGCATCGGTACCTAACGGTTTTAGCGCATCTAACCATTCTTCACCTGCTCTGCCTTCGTAAAAAGAACGCTCTAATTTTTCGGCGGCTTCTCTTATTTGTTTTTTTACATCACTGCTGTTTATAGCCACAAAATGCCAAGGCTGATGATTCGCTCCACTTGGTGCTGTGCCAGCTGCTTTTATACATGCTTCAATAATATTTTTTGGTACTGGGCGATCGCTAAAGCTGCGAATGCTATGGCGGCGTTGGCTGGTTTGTAAAAACTCGTTAGCACGATTTAGCATTTCGTCGTGTGGGTATTCTATAAAGTCGTTTAATGGTTGACTTTGGTGATCTTGCATGGCTTTTCGCTTCTTATAAAAAGTATATGTGGTTTTTATACCGAGTGAATACAGTGCAGGCAAGTGTTATGAGTTTAAATTATGTTTATTTGTTGTTACAAATTTAACTAACAAGTAACTTATGTTCCTGTTTTGCTTGTGATATAAAACATTATAAAAATAATTACTCATATTCAAGGAAGTAAAAATGCTATCAATAACAGGGTTATCTAAAACCTACGATAATGGCGTACATGCACTACAAGGTGTTGATTTATCTATCGGCAAAGGGATGTTTGGATTACTTGGGCCAAATGGCGCAGGTAAATCATCGCTAATGCGTACCATTGCAACACTGCAGTCGGCTGATTCAGGTTCAATTACTTTTGATGGCATTGATGTATTTAAAGACCCACAGGGTCTGCGCCAACGTTTAGGCTACCTCCCGCAAGATTTTGGTGTTTACCCACGCGTTAGTGCTTACGACTTGCTAGATCATATGGCTGTTTTAAAGGGTATTCATAATAAAGCAGAGCGTAAAGAGTCGGTTGAAGGATTACTTGCGCACACTAATTTATATCAACATCGCTCTAAAGCCGTAAGTGGCTTTTCGGGCGGTATGCGCCAGCGTTTTGGTATTGCTCAAGCGTTATTAGGCGACCCTGATTTACTAATCGTTGATGAACCAACAGCAGGGTTAGACCCAGAGGAACGTAATCGATTTCATAACTTGTTAGTAAGCTTAGGTGAGCAAAAAGTCGTTATATTATCGACTCACATTGTTGAAGATGTAGCAGAGCTTTGCCCAAACATGGCCGTACTGGCCGGCGGCAAAATACTATTAGAGGGCAACCCACTTGCCCTTACCGATAAACTCCAAGGGCAAATCTGGCGCAAAGCCATGAGCCAAGAGGAAGCGCTAGAGCTTGAACCGCAACTGCCTGTTATTTCTAAGCGCTTATTTGCAGGGAAAACCATATTACATGTATTAGCCGATCAAGCCCCTGAAGGTTTTGAGCTCAGCAGTGCAAACCTAGAAGATGTGTATTTTTCTACGTTGCTTAATCATCGTAACAGCCAAGTAGCATAAGGGGGCGCTATGTTTTTTAATATGCTCGCGTTTGAGCTGCGCTATTTTGTGCGTCAGCCTTCGTTTTATGTGACCTCATTAATATTCTTTTTTATGGCGTTTTTTATAAGCTCCAGTAGTAAGTTTCCGTTAGGTGGGGCGAATGTTCATATGAACTCGCCTTTCTCTATTATGCTTTTAACCGTTACATTTTGTACACTCGCTATGTTTTTAGTGGTTAACTTTGTTGCCAGCTCTGCTATTCGCAACAGTGAAAGCAAAATGGATGGGCTGGTTTTTAGTAAGCCCGTTAATCCTCTTGCTTATCAATCAGGACGTTTTTTTGGTGCTTACTTGGTTGTGCTAGTTGTTTTTTTAACTGTGCCATTAGGCGTGTTTTTGGGATCTCAATTTGGCTTGTTGGTTGGCTGGCTTGATAGTGAGCTAGTAGGCCCTAATAAGTTTATATATTACGCAGCGCCTTTTTTATATTTAGCAATACCCAGCTTACTGGTACTCAGTGCTATTTTTAATAGTGTGGCGGTCTATTTTAAAACCATGATGGCGGTATATGTAACGGCCGTAGTGATTTATATAACCTACCAATTGGCGAGTATCTATTTTGATGATTTAGCGTTTAGGAATATTGTTGTTTACGCAGATCCATTCGGCCTCGGTTCGTTAATTGACTTAACCCGTTACTGGACTGTAAGTGATAAAAATACCGAAGTGTTAACGCTCTCGGGCGATTTTTTAATTAACCGTATTTTATGGGTAGCAATAAGTTTAGCGATGTTTTTTGGCCTCGGAAAGTTAGGTAATCGCGTAGTAAGTAAAAAACAGAAAAAGCAATTTGCTGTCTCAACGTTTGTAAAAAATAAACAAGCAGCACTTATTAGCAGCGCTAAAAATTACAAGTCAAAAGGGGGGAATACGCAATCGCAATTAGTAATGCGCAGCTTATTTGAACTTAAGCAGGTTATATTAAGTGCCCCTTTTATGATTTTAGCGGGTGTCAGTATTACTATGTTACTCGCACCACTCTTTGCGCCTATTGGCGCGTATGGCACAACAGATTGGCCGCTTACACAAAACATGGTGGGCATTATTCAAAACTCCTCCGCTTTGTTTATGTTTATCATTATTGCTTATTACAGCGCAGAGCTGGTTTGGCGAGAACGCCACAGTGGTATGGGTGATATTGTTGACAGTTTCCCGGTGCATAACAGTGTGTTTTGGGTATCTAAAATTATTGCGTTAATCACTGCAGTTTGTGGTCTTTATTTAGTAGGCATGATGTTTACCATTGCAGTGCAACTGTTTAAGGGGCAATTTAACCTAGAGCTTGGCCAGTACTTATTTAGGTTGGGTTACCTTACATTACTGCCTTTTATTATGATGGCTATATTGGCGTTCTTTTTACAAATAATTAGCCCTAATAAATACATAGGTATGGGTTTATTTATTCTGTATTACATTGCTCAAATGGTAATGGGTGCTTACGGGTTTGAGCATCATATGTATCATTTTTCTCAAAGCAGTAGCGTACCTTATTCAGATATAAACGGTTATGGACATTTTTTACAAGGCGCGCATTGGTATACCCTATATTGGGGGGCATTGAGTGTGTTTTTAGCTATTGTAGGGTTTGCTTTATGGCATCGCGGCCCGTCGCAAACATTGCGTACTCGTTTATCTTTAGTACGTTACAACATGTCTTTAAAAGGCCAGATTGCAGCCGTTATAAGTTTATTGGTATTTGTGGGCGCGGGTTATAACATTTATTACAACACCCGTGTAATCAACGAGTTTGTAACAAGTGATGATAACGAAGCGCTACAAGTAAGGTATGAGCAAGAGTTTTCACAATACAAAGACTTGCCACTGCCTATAATAACTGATGTTGATTTAAACATTGATATTTATCCTAAAAAGCGTGCTTTAAATGCCGTGGCTAAAATTAAGTTTACCAATACCGCAAACGAGCCAATAACCCGTGTGTTAATTAATGAGCCTAGCCAATCTAAAAGCTGGGATGTAAAAATGGCGGGCGGAAAAATAGTAGAGCGTTTAACCGATTTTGGCATGGTATGGTTTGAGTTTGAACAACCGCTAATGCCTAATGAAGTACGCGAAGGTGAGCTTTTAGTTTCTCGTGAACACGACGGTTTTGTTGATAGAAGATCTGATACTCAACTCGTGCACAACGGTACATTTGTAAATAATGGAGAATTATTACCAAATTTTGGTTATCAAAAGTATTTTCAAATTGCCGATAAGTATGAGCGCCGCAAGCACGATTTACCTGAACTTGAGCGCGCACATAAACTAGAAGACAGCCGCTATTATACGCAAAATGAGTTTGGGCCTGCTAATGGCTTTATAAACTATAAGGCAACGGTAACCACCGATGAGTCACAATTTGCTATTACACCAGGTTACTTAAAAAGTGAGAGTGTAAAAGACGGGCGCCGTACTTTTGTTTATGAAATGGATGCTCCAATTATAAATTTTTACTCTGTGCTTTCGGCAGAGCTTGAAAGTAAAAAAGTTGAGCATAACGGTGTAAATATTGAGGTGTACTACCACAAAGATCATGCATGGAATGTTGACCGCATGATTGAGTCAGTTCAAGACTCAATAGATTACTACACACAAGCCTTTGGCCCGTATCAGCATAAGCAGTTACGTATTATTGAGTTTCCTAAGTATCGCTCGTTTGCGCAAAGTTTTGCCAATACGGTGCCTTACTCTGAAAGTATTGGTTTTATTACAGACTTAAGAGATGAGAATAAAGTTGACCTACCTTACTATGTAACCGCACATGAAGTTGCGCACCAATGGTGGGGGCATCAAGTTTCGGGGGCTAATGTAGAGGGCAGTGCTGTTATTTCTGAAACACTTTCGCAATACAGTGCGCTAATGGTGCTAAGAAAACGCTTTGGCGCCGAGAAGCTTCGTAAATTCTTAAAGTACGAGCTAGATAAATACTTAATGGGCCGTACAGGTGAAGCCTTTGAAGAAATGCCGCTATATAAAACGCAGGGTCAGCTGTATCTTCACTATAATAAAGGCTCAGTTGCGATGATGGCTTTGTATGACCGCTTAGGCGAAAAACGCTTAAATGCCGCACTTAAAGCATTTTTGAATGAGTTTAAATACCAATCAACGCCATACCCAACCACACTTGATTTACTCAGTTATTTAAAGCGAGATGCAACACAAGCTGAACAACGTTTTATTGATGATCAGTTTAAATATATAACGCTTTATGAGCTTGAAATGAAAGAAGTGTCGGTTACAGATGATGTTGATAGCGAAGGTTTTTATACGGTAACACTGAGCGTTGAAGCAACTAAGCAGCATGCCGATGGACAAGGTGAAGAAACCGAGCAGCCGCTCGATGAGCTAATTGATATTGCATTATTTAGCGACGACCCTGAAAACTTACTAGCTGAAGACTTTGTTATTTACTCGCAAAAGCATCAAATAGTGTCTGGTACCAATACTATTGAGCTAAAAGTAAAAGAAAAACCATTATTTGCGGGGGTAGATCCTTACATTAAGCTGGTCGACAAAGACAGTAAAAATAATTTAGCTAAATTCTGACGTCTATTTATTTACTAACCACTTAAGTTTACTACTTTAAGGGCCGCATTTATGCGGCCTTTATGTGTAATAAACTGTATAAAACTTCATAGCGTTTCTACATATTCCCCACAGCTTTTTACGCTAATATTTTATGTTCTCTTATAAAGTTACCTTACTGGTATTTAGTTTATAAGGAAGAGTATGAAACCATTAATTATAGGGGCGATAGCATTAAGCCTCAGTGCTTGTTCTGCGGTAACCATTCAGCCACAGGCAACAGCAAAAATAACGAGCCAAGCTAATTTCGAAGATAGCCGCCCATTTTATTTATGGGGGGTAGTGGGTGAGCAGCGGGTAGACGTAAAACAAATATGTTCAAATACACCGGTTATTCAAATGCAGTCACAACAAACGTTTAGCGATGGAGCGCTGAGTTTAATTACGCTTGGAATATACTCGCCCCATACCATTAAAGTGTGGTGCCAAGAGCAAATACTAGGGGAGACATTATGAGCATCAAGCTATTTGCAGCCGGTTGCACACTGATTATTTTAACGGGGTGTACAAATATTTACTTTGATAACGGTATACAGAGCAAAGTAAGCAATAAAACGCTAAAAAGCTCACAGTGGCATCATAATTTTGCACTTGCGTTGTACGAGGGATCAGAGCCGTTAGATTTAACAACACATTGCCCACAAGGGGAGTGGCAAAGCGTTCATACGTATAAATCGTTTACTAATGGTTTAGCTGAGGTGGTTGTGAATCAAATCGGCCCAGCTTGGTACCCTAAAACAGTAGAAGTACAATGTAATAAGGTACCATTTAAAGCAAAACAGCTATAAAACGAGAAAAGGGCCAAAAGGCCCTTCGTGTCGCAGCAAGTAACACATTCTTTCTTATAAATTAAAGTCTACAGAATAAGCAACGTAAGCTTTAATATCTGAATCATCCATATCTGTATCAGATAAACCAAAAGTGAAACCATCTTTCGAAATTGATACACCGTAATCTAGAATATTGTCATCACCAATAAAGTCACCAGAGTAATGGCCTAAGTGAAGTGCCATTTCAGTGCCGTTACTGCCAACAGCAAAACCGTAGTCAGCTGTGAGGTAAAGTGAATCACCAAAGTCTGTACCATCACCACTTGCAGCTGATGTTGCAAGTACTGAAGCACCAAAGGTAAAGCCTTCAACACTGATGCTACCGTAAATTTCAGAGAAATCTGCGTCTGCTTCAGAAGCTGCGTCTGGGTAAGCGTAATAAATATAACCAACATCGTAGCTAACACTTTCGTTAATATCGCCACCAAAGCCTGCATATAAGTCAAGCTCATAGGTCATTTCATCGGCCCACGATGCGTTTGAAGCCCAAGTACCTGCATAAAAGCCCGATTCATTGGCGTAATCAATACCGCCTGAAATAGCTGCATCGCCCCCAGTTTGCTCTTGACCACGCCATAAGTAGTTTGATGTTGCCGCTGCATTAGCAGTTACTTCAGCATGTACGGCTGTTGACGTTAAAGATGTTGCGCCCATTAATGCTATAGCACTTATAGCGATGGTTTTTTTTAGTTTTAGCATGTCCATTTCCCGTTATATGATTTTTGCTCGCCAAGGTTTTTATTATGTAATCGGAACCTTTAGGCTGACGGCTTTTTATTGTTTAACTAACGGGATAATTGCACTGTATGTGCCAGCTTCATTATTTTTTATTAAAAATTATTTTTTATTTATTAAAAACATGAGCTTGAATTTTATGAATAGGGTGGGGATATAACATGAAGGAAGATGTTGCGCACACTGCTGGTGCATAAATTAACCTAGCCGCACCATAAAAGTACGGCTAAATTAGAAGGTTTTAGCCGAATATAGTGCGCATAAGGCTAATTGTTTCGTTTACGCTGCGACCTTTTTGTACTTCACTCACAATTGAATCACGTTTACTGCGAATGTGTTCAGGAATATCGTCAGCAGCAAGAGCACGGTCTACTAAAATTTCTGCAGACTCTTTACCTCTACGCTGAGTTTTACCTGTTGTAGTTGTAGTACGTTTAGGCTTGGTTAGCAGTTTAATGTAGTTAGAGTTATCTGGTGTTTTAGCATCAGCGTAGTGAAAGAAACATGGAATTAATGCTTTAATAGCAACCAATTGTTCTTCTAACTCGTTACTAGGTTTAGCCATTTTGTACCATGACATAGCTTGAATACCTTTTACGATATCTTGCCAGTAACGTTCAAAATCACTATTTTTAAGTTTAGAAACACCAAGGGCACCACATAATGCATCTAATCGATTATTTGTAATCGGAGTAAATAAATCAGGGCGACGCATTGCAAGCAGTCGTGTTGCAGGCGCAAGTGTTGGTTTTTCGTTGTTGTCGGTAAATATTTTTGAATAAGCAGCAACAAATTGTTGATACTCATATTGAGTAATATCACCTTCAAGTGGAATATTCACTAGTGCATCGTCAAAAGCACCTGGTAAATCACCAAGCATTTGATGGAAGCTCTTTGCACTTTTTGTAGATGCAAACCATTCAACGTCAAAGTTGTATGTGCTTGGATCAAGTGATGCCATGTGCTTACCGCTAAACGCAAGTAAGTCTTCAGGAATCATATCTTTAAGAGACTGTTCACGAATGCTTTTAATGTAGTCTACCAAACGAAGCTGTTCATCAAGTGCAATAACGTCTTTGTGTTGTTCTACAAATACACTTACAACAGGCCACGGAGCAATACGTAAAGTTTTAACCTGTAAAAAGCTGATAGCTGAAATAAGCTGATCGTGTAGCTTCTTAAGTACTGGTAACTGCTGTGGCTCTAGCAAATCGTAGTTCATACGATCTCTGCTTGCACTTAGCAATTCGTAACACCAAGGTAAAAAATCATCAGGGTGGTTTTCTACTTTCACGGCCATAAGGTTAAGGCTTAACTCTGAAGATTGCTTCAGAATGTTCTGATAGATTTGATTTTCTTGTTCGCCTAGCGTCATTTTTGACGGTGAAATTAGCAGTTTTTTCATGCCTTGTAGAATCTCCGGTTTAGATATATATTTTTTTGCTGGTCTATTTTAGCGCAATTACGCTAATAACAACAGCGCTGTCCTCCATACGTTGTAATTGAAGTGACTAAATCGGTATTTTTGCTAATAAAATGAGACTAATGCTTTAACATGTATCAATCATTTTCATCCAGTACAAAGAGGCTTTCGACTGAGGTATTAAAATGCTTTGCTATTTTTAGAGCAATTATTACCGACGGCGTAAACCGGTTTGTTTCTACGGTACTTATTGTTTTGCGCGACACGTTAATAGCATCAGCAAGTTCTTGCTGTGAAAGCCCAGCTTCTTTTCGATACTTTGCTATGTTATTTTGCATTTCCTCTCCTAATCACGATTTTGCCAAAGCAATGAAGCGCCATATACCAAGAGCATGATACCTAGGTAGAATATTGCCATAGTTGCATGCGAGACCTCGCTAGCTATTTCATCGCCATTATAAAAAACTCCAAGAAGGCAAAATACAAATGCAAAACTTAAATGTTTATAGGCATTAGTATCAATGGTGTTTAGAAACTCATCTTTATAAGCGTATTGAAAATACATTTTTAACGGAAAGCCCCCTTTAATGAGGTAAATAATCACTATAACTACATAAAAAGAAACGCCCAATCCAACAAATAATAACCCTTCGTTATCGTGCTTTATTAGTGAGTAAACACTGAGAAGTAAACAAACCATGGCTGTGCTTATACTAAGCCATATATTTTGACTCATAAACTTTTCTTCAGTTTTAATATCCTGTTGTTTCATAATATTCATCCTGTAATAGTATTTGATATTTTGTAACCTCTGGGTATCAATGTAATCTTGGGGTATCACCGGGTCAATATTTATTTGTAACCTAAAGGTATCAAAATGTTTCAGGAAAGATTCATATAGAACAGGTAAAATGGTTTTAGTGGCTTTTTTACATCAACTACAATGATTTTAAGGCTAACACTCGCTATGATAAGAGCATTATTTGCACGTTTGAAAGGACGATCATGAAAACCTTACTTAAAATTGTAGGTGTAATACTTTTACTATGTATAGCACTAATTGTTGCCGCACCGTTTTTAATTCCTACTGATACTATTTTTAATAAAGTGTCGCAGCAGGTAGAACAAACAACTGGGCGCACTCTTACTATTAAAGGTGATAAAACACTTAGCGTATTCCCTGCATTAAAGTTAGAACTTAACGACGTGCATTTTGCAAATATGGAATCAGGTTCGCGCGCCGATATGGCGAGTATGAAACAGCTTGCTGTACACATACCTTGGTTTTCATTATTTGGTGGTGAGTTTAAATTAGATAAGTTTGTTATAAATGAACCAAATATCCTATTAGAAACTGACAAAAATGGTAAAGCTAATTGGCAGTTGTTTGATGCAGTTGCAGAGCAACCTAAAGAGCAAAGCCAATCAGGTGAAGCGATAAAGCTTCCAGATAACTTTGATATTGAGTTAGGTGAGGTTGCTATTTATGGCGGCACATTTACTTATCTAGATGGTCTAACAGGTGCTAAGCAACAAATTAGTGATTTAGAACTCGCTATTTTACTTCCATCACTTCGTAAAACATTAGAAGTAAAAGGGGGTATTACTTATATGCAGGAGCGTTTTGAGCTTGATATAAAATTAGATACTCCTGCTAAAGCAATTGAAGGTGCTACTTTTAATGTTAAACAAACCTTAGATTCTCGTTTAGTTGATCTAACGTTCGAAGGGAGCATCGCTGGGCAAGGCCAAGATATTAAAGGTCAGTTATCACTAAGCGGTGAGTCAGTTAAAAGTATTGCGAAATGGCAAGGTGTAGAGTTAGACGCTAAAGACAATGCTTTTAACGCATTTAGTGTAAACGGTAAAATGCACCTAGCAGGTGAGAAATTTAATTTAGAAGATTTAGTTGCGACGTTAGACGCATTGGAAATAAAAGGTAAGAGCGAGCTTAACCTAGGTAAGCGTTTAGCTGTAAATGCTGATATTGATTTAGGTATGCTTGATTTAAACCCGTACCTACCTGAAGCAGTAGCAAAACAAGAAGAGCCAGTAGAGCAAAATGATAAACCTGCAGAGCCAATAGTATGGGATGACACTAAAATTGATCTAAGTGCGTTAAATTCACTAGATGCGAATGTAGTTATTCGTTCAAGTGGATTAAAAGCTAACGATATTAAGTTGGGCGCCAATCAATTTACTGTTGCTTTAAAAAATAGCGTTGCAAAACTAAGCCTAGATAGCTTTTCTGCTTATGAAGGGTCAGGTAAAGGCGTTATTAATGTAAACGCACAACAAGTGCCTTATAAAATATCAACTAACTTTGACTTAGCTGGTATAGATGCACAGCCTTTATTAACTGATGCGGCAGGTTTTGACAAGCTAATGGGTAAGGGTTCTTTAAATTGGAACCTAAACACAACTGGCCAAAGTCAAAAGTCGTTTATTGGTGCGCTTAACGGAAAACTTGGATTTGAGTTTGCTGATGGAGCTGTAAAAGGTGCGAATATAGCTGAGATGGTTCGTAAAGGTAAGGAACTCATTTCAGGAAACTTTGGTGCTGCGTCTGAAGGGCTGGATACCGGGTTTGAAGAATCAGAGCAAACAGATTTCTCTGCACTAACGGGAAGTTTTAACTTTACTAATGGTGTTGGTAAAAATACTGATTTATCACTTATTAGCCCACTCGTTAGAATATCAGGTGAAGGCGATGTTGATTTACTGCAAACAACAGTTAATTACCGTTTGGTTACAGGCATAGTTGGATCAATCGAAGGACAGGGGACCACTGATGACAGCACTGGTTTTAAAATACCACTACGTATAAAAGGGCCTTTCCACGATGTTGGTATAAAGCTTGATGTAGGCAATGCGCTTAAAGATGAAGCTAAGCAGAAGGTTGATGAGGCAAAAGAAAAAGCCAAAGACAAAGCAAAGGATAAGATTAAAGATAAATTAAAAGGTTTATTCGGTTAATCATCTATAGTCAAAACAAACAAGGCACTTATATAGTGCCTTGTTTGTTTTGTAACCACCTGTAAAATAGCTACATAGCCGTAATTACTCAACTTTAATAACCGTACGCTCTAAATTAATTAAAAAATAACCTATCACTACCCCCTCAATGCTGGTACAATTGCCCGCCCTTAAGAGACAACTCGTTTGTTTTTTGATTGGGATTTAATCGAAATGTCTGATTTTTAAACGAATTTTAGACACGTTGTAATTACTACACCGGAGGTCATTAACATGATCCAAATGCAAACTCAGCTGGAAGTTGCTGATAACAGCGGCGCTCGCAAAGTGCAGTGTATAAAAGTCCTTGGTGGTTCACACCGTCGCTACGCAGCGATTGGCGACATCATTAAAGTTTCTGTAAAAGAAGCTATTCCTCGCGGTAAAGTGAAGAAAGGTGATGTTAAAAACGCGGTAGTTGTGCGTACCAGAAAAGGTGTTCGCCGTCCAGATGGTTCTTTGATCCGTTTTGACAGCAACGCGGCTGTTATCTTAAATGATAACTTGCAGCCAATTGGTACACGTATTTTCGGCCCTGTGACTCGCGAACTTCGTAATGATAAGTTCATGAAAATCGTTTCACTAGCCCCAGAAGTACTGTAAGGAGCCAATCATGGCAGCAAAAATACGTCGTGATGACGAAGTAATCGTACTAGCAGGTAAAGACAAAGGTAAGCGCGGAAAAGTGCTTTCAGTTGTTACTGAATCTGGTCGAATCTTTGTCGAAGGCATAAACTTGATCAAGAAACACCAAAAGCCGGTTCCACAATTGAACCAAGCTGGCGGCATTGTTGAGAAAGAAGCATCTATGGATGCATCAAACGTTGCGATCTTCAACTCGGAAACGAGTAAAGCTGATCGTGTAGGTTTCAAGATTGAAGATGGTAAGAAATTACGTATCTTTAAATCTACTGGTAAAACTATCTAATAGTTGGAGTAGAATGATGGCGAAACTGCATGAAGTATATAAAGACAAAGTAGTTGCGGAACTTCAAGAGAAGTTTGGTTTCAGCTCTGTCATGCAAGTCCCTCAGATCGAAAAGATCACATTGAATATGGGCGTGGGCGAAGCCCTAGCTGACAAGAAGATTTTAGATAACGCAGTAGCGGATCTAGCAGCAATCTCTGGTCAGAAACCTCTAATCACTAAAGCACGCAAATCTGTTGCTGGCTTCAAAGTGCGTGAAGGTTACCCGATTGGTTGTAAAGTAACCCTACGCGGCGAGCGTATGTGGGACTTTTTTGAGCGTTTGGTATCAATCGCTATCCCACGTATTCGTGACTTCCGTGGCGTAAGTGCTAAGTCTTTTGATGGACGTGGCAACTACAGCATGGGCGTACGTGAACAAATCATCTTCCCAGAAATCGATTACGATAAAGTAGACCGTGTACGCGGTATGGATATTACTATCACTACTTCTGCGAAATCTGATGAGGAAGGCCGTGCGTTGTTAGAAGCGTTTAACTTCCCATTTAAGAAATAAGGGTAGGGTTATGGCAAAGAATTCTATGAAAGCGCGCGAAGCAAAGCGCACAAAACTAGTTGCTCAGTTCGCTGAAAAGCGCGCGGCACTAAAAGCTATCATCAGTGATGTTAATACATCTGAAGATGATCGTTGGGACGCGGTACTTAAGCTACAAGCTTTACCTCGTGATTCTAGCCCTGCACGTCAACGTAATCGTTGTAACATTACGGGCCGCCCACATGGTTTCCTTCGCAAATTCGGCATGAGCCGTATTAAAGTTCGCGAAGCAGCTATGCGCGGTGAAATTCCTGGCCTTAAAAAGGCTAGCTGGTAATAGAATCATGGGAGTAAGACTATGAGCTTGCAAGATCCTATCGCGGATTTGTTTACACGAATTCGTAACGGTCAATCAGCGAAGAAAGTATCTGTAACGATGCCAACTTCAAAGCTGAAAGTAGCATTAGCTAAAGTACTAAAAGACGAAGGTTATATCGTAGATTTCGCCGTTAACGGTGAAACTAAACCTGAGCTTTCTATCGAGTTGAAGTACTTCGAAGGCAAAGCTGTAATTGAAAATATCCAGCGTGTAAGTCGCCCTGGTCTACGTATCTATAAGAAACGTGACCAATTACCTAAGGTAATGGGTGGTCTTGGTATCGCTATCGTATCAACTTCTAAAGGCCTAATGACAGACCGCACAGCACGTAGTGCTGGTGTTGGTGGTGAAATCATTGGTTTTGTAGCTTAATCGGAGGGGAACTATGTCTCGCATAGCAAAGGCACCAATTACTGTTCCTGCCGGTGTAGAAGTTACATTAAAAGGCCAGGAAATCACAGTTAAAGGCAAAAACGGTGAACTTACTCGTACTATCAACAACGCTGTTGAAGTACAAGTTAATGACAACGTTATTACTACTTTACCTCGTGATGGCGTAGCTAATGCATGGGCTCAAGCAGGTACTGCTCGCGCTCTAATCAACAACATGGTTGTTGGTACGCATGAAGGTTACGAGAAGAAACTTCAGTTAGTAGGCGTGGGTTACCGTGCTGCAGCTAAGGGTAAAACATTAGATTTAACTCTTGGCTTCTCACACCCAGTTAATTTCGCAGTTCCTGAAGGAATTACGATTGAAACTCCAAGCCAAACAGAAGTTCTAGTTAAGGGCGTAGATAAGCAGTTAGTTGGTCAAACAGCTGCTAACATTCGTGCATACCGTAAACCTGAGCCTTATAAAGGTAAGGGTGTTCGTTATTCAGATGAGAATGTACGCCGTAAAGAGGCTAAGAAGAAGTAAGGTAAGACGATGGATAAAAAAACAGCTCGTCTACGTCGTGCTAAACGCACTCGTAGAAATTATATTGAACAAGGCACAACGCGTCTTGTTATCCACCGCACGCCACGTCACATATACGCTCAAGTAGTAAATGCTGAGGGTAATGTACTGGCTGCTGCTTCTACTGTTGAAAAGGCTATTAGCGAAACAGTTAAAGGCACCGGTAACGTTGAAGCTGCGCAAGCAGTTGGCAAAGCGGTTGCTGAACGTGCGGCTGACAAAGGCATCGAAAAGATTGCTTTTGATCGCAGTGGCTTTAAATATCACGGCCGTGTGAAGGCGCTAGCTGATGCTGCGCGTGAAGCCGGTTTGCAATTCTAGGAGTAGACTATGGCTAACGTAGAAGCAAAGCAACAACAGCCTGATCTAGCTGAAAAGCTAATCGCGGTGAACCGTGTGTCTAAAGTAGTTAAAGGTGGTCGTATCTTTAGCTTTACTGCACTAACTGTAGTTGGTGATGGCGCAGGTAAAGTAGGTTTCGGTTATGGTAAAGCACGTGAAGTTCCAGCTGCTATTCAAAAAGCAATGGAAAAAGCACGTCGTAACATGATCAACGTAGACCTAAATGGCAACACATTACAGCATCCTGTTAAGGGACGTCATGCTGGCTCACTAGTGTTCATGAAACCAGCATCTGAAGGTACTGGTATCATTGCAGGTGGTGCTATGCGTGCAGTACTAGAAGTTACTGGTGTGCAGAACGTACTTTCTAAATGTTACGGTTCTACTAACCCGATCAACGTGGTACGTGCAACGATTTCGGCTCTTGAGAATATGAATTCTCCACAGTCAATCGCTGCTAAACGTGGCCTTCGCGTAGACGAAATACTGGGGTAACCATGGCAAATCAAACTGTAAAAGTAACACAAGTAAAAAGCTCTATCGGTCGTTTACCGAAACATAAAGCTACATTACGCGGTCTTGGTTTACGTCGTATCAACCACACTGTTGAGTTAGAAGACACAGCATGTGTACGTGGTATGATAAACAAGGTTTCTTACATGGTTAAGGTAGAGGGTTAATTCGATGCATTTGAATACACTTTCACCTGCTGCAGGTTCAAAAACTGCTCCAAAACGTGTTGGTCGTGGTATCGGTTCTGGTCTAGGTAAGACTGGCGGCCGTGGTCACAAAGGTCAAAAATCACGTTCTGGCGGCAAAGTACGCGTTGGTTTTGAAGGCGGTCAAATGCCTATGCAACGTCGTCTACCTAAATTTGGTTTTACTTCTCGCAAATCTTTAGTATCTGCAGAAATAAACCTTTTTGAAATCGCTAAAGTAGAAGGCGATGTGGTAGACCTAAGCGCGTTACAAGCAGCTGGTCTAGTTAAAAAGAACGTTCTTTTCGTTAAAGTTGTTAAATCTGGCGAAGTTTCACGCGCTGTTACCGTTAAAGGCCTTAAAGCCTCTAAAGGTGCTCGCGAAGCTATTGAAGCTGCCGGAGGCAAGGTAGAAGACTAAGGAAGTACTAATGGCTAAACCAGGTCAAGATACAAAAAGTGCACAAGGTGGACTTTCGGAATTGAAGCGCCGATTACTCTTCGTATTGGGTGCTATCATAATTTACCGTCTAGGTTCATTTGTGCCGATCCCTGGGATTGACGCCGCTGTACTTGCCGATTTCTTCGAGCAACAAAAGGGCACCATTGTTGAGATGTTCAACATGTTCAGTGGTGGTGCACTTGAGCGAGCTTCAGTGTTAGCACTGGGTATTATGCCGTATATCTCGGCTTCGATTATTACGCAACTATTAACGCATATGTATCCTCCGTTTATAGAGCTTAAGAAAGAAGGTGAGCAAGGGCGTAAAAAAATTAGCCAGTACACACGCTATGGCACGCTTGTGCTAGCTACTATTCAATCAATCGGTATTGCTTCTAGCTTACCGGGCATGATGGAGGGGTTAGTTGTTAACCCTGGTATGGGTTTCTATTTCACCGCAGTGGTGAGTTTAGTAACTGGTACTATGTTCCTTATGTGGTTGGGTGAACAAATAACAGAGCGCGGTATCGGTAACGGTATCTCTGTTCTAATATTTGTTGGTATTGTAGCTAACTTGCCGTCTGCTATTGGTTCGACAGTCGAAATGGCGCGCCAAGGTGATTTGAATGTTTTTGTACTGTTGATGGTTGCGGTAATCGTATTCGCTGTTACTTATCTTGTAGTGTTTTTCGAACGTGGACAACGTCGTATTGTTGTTAACTACGCTAAACGCCAACAAGGTCGTCAAGTATTTGCTGCTCAAAGCACGCATTTACCACTAAAAGTAAATATGGCGGGTGTTATTCCACCAATCTTCGCTAGCAGTATAATTCTGTTCCCTGGTACAATTGCTAGCTGGTTCGGCCAAGGTGAAGGTCCAGTCGCTGATGTATTACAAGCTGTTGCTACTACGTTGACCCCAGGTCAACCGTTGTACTCACTTGTTTTAGCTGCGGCTATTATCTTCTTCTGCTTTTTCTACACAGCGTTGGTTTTTAACCCACGTGAAACAGCAGATAACCTTAAGAAATCTGGCGCATTTATCCCAGGTATTCGTCCAGGTGAGCAGACATCTAAATACATTGATAAAGTGATGACACGCCTGACATTGGCAGGTGCTTTGTATATAACCTTTATCTGTCTGGTGCCTGAATTCATGACGATGGCGTGGCAAACGCCATTCTACTTCGGCGGTACATCAGTTTTGATTATCGTTGTAGTGATCATGGACTTTATGGCACAAGTACAGACTCACCTGATGTCTCATCAGTATGATTCTGTGCTGAAAAAAGCGAACCTTAAAGGCTACGGTCGATAAGGTCAGTTTACGGAGTTGAGCAATGAAAGTACGTGCTTCCGTTAAGAAAATATGCCGTAACTGTAAAGTTATTAAACGTGCTGGTGTAGTACGCGTAATTTGCAGTGAGCCTAAGCATAAGCAAAGGCAAGGTTAAGTAAACAGCGTGCAGGCTGAGTTTTCTCGGCCTGTGTTTTTAGTAGTAATTTGGTCTTCGTTTGAGTATCCTTACGGGCTTTTCAAACAGATGATTACCAAATTCGAATATAGGAGATGTGTTAGTGGCCCGTATTGCTGGCATTAACGTCCCTGATCATAAACATGCAGTTATTGGTTTAACAGCTATTTATGGCATAGGTAAGACTCGCTCTAAGGCTATCTTAGTAGCGACTGGTATCGCCGAAACCACAAAAATCGGTGAACTTTCAGACGAAATTCTTGACGTACTGCGTGATGCAGTTGGCAAGTACACTGTTGAAGGTGATCTTCGTCGTGAAGTTACTTTAAATATCAAGCGCCTTATGGACCTTGGTTGTTATCGTGGCCTACGTCACCGTCGCTCTTTACCACTACGTGGTCAAAGAACTAAGACTAACGCGCGCACCCGCAAGGGTCCTCGTAAGCCTATTAAGCGATAAGGGGATAGTATTATGGCTAAGACACCAATTCGTCGTAAAAAGGTTAAAAAACAAGTTGCTGATGGTATGGCTCATGTTCATGCGTCTTTCAACAACACTATTGTAACGATTACCGACCGTCAAGGTAATGCACTATCATGGGCTACTGCCGGTGGTTCAGGTTTCCGTGGTTCACGTAAATCTACACCATTTGCTGCTCAAGTTGCTGCAGAGCGTGCAGGTACTGCTGCTCAAGAATACGGTTTAAAAAATCTAGAAGTTTTCATCAAAGGTCCAGGTCCAGGTCGTGAATCTGCTGTACGTGCTTTGAATGCTGCTGGTTACCGTATTACCAACATAACTGACGTGACGCCAATACCACATAATGGTTGTCGTCCACCGAAGAAACGTCGCGTTTAACAATAGGTTAGGAGAAATAACATGGCAAGATATTTGGGCCCTAAGCTCAAGCTGAGTCGTCGTGAAGGTACTGACCTGTTCCTTAAGAGCGGCGTAAGAGCTATCGACTCTAAGTGTAAACTTGAGACTGCACCTGGTCAGCACGGCGCTCGTAAAGGTCGCTTATCTGATTACGGTTTACAATTACGTGAAAAGCAAAAAGTACGTCGTATCTACGGTGTACTAGAAAAGCAATTCCGTAACTACTACAAAGAAGCTGCTCGCCTTAAAGGCAACACAGGTGAAAACTTGTTACAGCTTTTAGAGCAACGTTTAGACAATGTTGTATATCGCATGGGTTTTGCTAGCACACGTGCTGAAGCACGCCAGTTAGTAAGCCATAAAGCGATTCTAGTTAATGGTCGTGTTGTGAACATTCCTTCATACGTAATTACTCCAGAAGATACTGTTGTAATCCGTGAGAAGTCTAAGACACAAGCACGTATCATCGCTGCTCTAGAGTTGGCTGAGCAACGTGAAAAGCCGACTTGGGTTGAAGTTGACGGTAAGAAACTGGAAGGCAGCTTCAAGCGCCTACCTGAGCGTTCAGATTTGTCTGCGGACATTAATGAACAACTAATCGTCGAACTTTACTCTAAGTAAAGTTAAGAGTTAAGAGAGGATAACATGCAGGGTTCTGTTACAGAATTTCTAAAACCAAGGTTAGTCGACATCGACGCTATCAACCCAACGCGTTCTAAAATAGTTTTAGAACCATTAGAGCGTGGCTTTGGTCATACTCTGGGTAATGCTTTACGCCGTATATTACTTTCATCTATGCCTGGATGTGCAGTAACTGAAGTTGAAATCGACGGTGTTTTACATGAGTACAGCGCGAAAGAAGGCGTTCAAGAAGACATCATTGAAATACTATTAAACCTTAAGGGTTTAGCAGTAACGTTAGAAGGCAAAGATGAAGTTTTTCTGACCCTGACTAAATCTGGTGTAGGCCCTGTTACTGCGGCTGATATTCAGCACGATGGCGATGTAACAATTGCTAATCCAGATCACGTTATTTGTAATTTAACTACAAATAACAGCGAGATCAGCATGCGTATTCGTGTTGAACGCGGTCGTGGTTATGTGCCGGCATCTAGTCGTTTATCCTCTGATGACGATGAGCGTCCAATTGGTAGATTGTTGCTTGATGCATCATTTAGCCCAGTTGAACGTATTGCGTACTCGGTTGAATCAGCTCGAGTTGAGCAACGTACAGATTTAGACAAGTTAATCATTGATATGGAAACAAACGGCACTTTAGATCCAGAAGAAGCGATCCGCCGTGCGTCTACTATCTTAGCTGAGCAATTAGATGCATTCGTAGATTTACGTGATGTAACTGAGCCAGAAGAGAAAGAAGAGAAGCCAGAATTCGATCCTATTCTACTTCGTCCAGTTGATGATCTTGAATTAACAGTACGCTCAGCAAATTGTTTGAAAGCCGAGCAAATTCAATATATCGGTGATTTAGTTCAGCGCACTGAAGTTGAGCTTCTTAAAACGCCTAATTTAGGTAAGAAGTCTCTAACTGAAATTAAAGACGTGCTAGCTTCACGTGGACTTTCTCTGGGCATGCGCCTAGAAAATTGGCCACCTGCAAGTTTAGCTGAATAATCTAAATCACTATATTAGTTTAGTTAGAAGGATAGGGTCATGCGCCATCGTAAGAGTGGTCGTCAATTAAACCGTAACAGTAGCCATCGTAAAGCGATGTTTAGCAATATGGCAGGTTCTTTGGTGAAACATGAAATCATCAAAACTACTTTGCCTAAAGCGAAAGAGTTACGTCGTGTAATTGAACCTTTAATCACACTGGCTAAGACTGACAGTGTAGCAAATCGCCGTTTAGCGTTTGCTCGCACGCGTGATAATGAAGTTGTTGGTAAATTATTCAGTGAAATCGGTCCACGTAACGCGGATCGTCCAGGTGGTTACACTCGTATTCTTAAGTGTGGCTTCCGTACTGGTGATAATGCACCAATGGCTTATATTGAACTAGTTGGTCGCCCAGCGACTAGCGAAGCAGTTCAAGAAGACGCACAGTCTGCAGAGTAAGTCTTAAAGAAACCTAAAAGCCGAGCCTATGCTCGGCTTTTTCTTGCCTAAAATTTGCCAAACAATATGAACCAGTAATTACCTTCTATTATGGGCACTGACTCATAGATTCTGAATTGATAAGTTGTTTTGACAGCTGCTTTAATAGCTCTACCTAATTACTCTTTATTTACCATTCATTCAAAATAGCCTATCAGATTCTAGTTAAAGATCATTTCCACTATATATTGTGATTTACAGCTATTAATAATACCGCCGCGAATTGAGCTACAATTAGAGCAATCCCTAACGAAGTTTCTACTTATACAGCTGATTAAAAGATATAACGTGCGCACTCTTATCAATATACCGGCACTAAGAACCTCAGAGTAAAGTTAACCATTACGGCCTAAGTAAACTTCCTCCTATAATATGTAAAACTATTATTAAACATAGGCTGATCAATTCAATTATCAGCTTTTGATTAATTTAAATGATTTGTAGCAATACGACTCTTGCTCTATTGATTGTTTTTCCGCATCGATGATCGAAATGTGTCTCTACCCGTTAGTAGTTGCCACAACTTTCATTTCAAATAGCTCTATGAACCTATTAATAATGGTAGTTTAGTTGTGTTTTTGAGCGTTTAGCTCAAATACTCAGCGAACAGCACATTATTTCAAGTTTTCTTCAAAAAAGGGTTGATCTGTTTTCGGATCTCCCTATAATGCGACCCCAC